>NZ_CP016201.1:1775745-1823988 GCF_001683335.1 Selenomonas sp. oral taxon 126 | reverse complement strand
CGTCCTCTTCCGCAAGGCTCTTCGCCTTTTTCTCTGCCGCCATATCGGGCATCTCCGCAATTGCGTCCTCGATGAGTGCAAGCTCCGCCTGCACATTTCCCTTCATACGGCGCAGGAACTGATGCTTCTCGCGCACGAGCCGCTCGTACTCCGCCACCACATCGCGCAGTCTGTCCGCAGCCTCGTCCATCTGTGCCTTTGCATGGAGCTGTGCCTCACGGCGGAGGTTCTGCGCCTCCTTTGCCGCCATCTCGAGCGTATGATCCGCACTCTGCTTGGCATGCGCCGTAATATCCTCGGCGGTCTTCTGCGCGACCACAAGCGTCTCGCGTACACTCTGCTCGATGCGCCGAAAATCCTCAATCGTCTTCTGCTCGCGTGCCAGATCCGCACGCAGGCGCTCGTTCTCGTCCAGTGCAGAGGCATACGCCTGCATGACTTCGTTCAGGAAGTCGTTGACCTCGTTCTCATCGAATCCGCGAAAGCTCCTGCTAAATTCCTTCGCGTGTATATCCATTGGTGTCAGCATCCTGCTCCCGCCTTTCTCCTAAAAGAATCGATTCAATACGACGACCGTGCGCCCCTTCTTCGTCTGTCCGCGCACCTCGGTCACCTCGACGCGCCCGCGCCCACGCATGGAGAGGACATCGCCCTCCTTGATTGTCTTCGAGGCGCTGCCCGCACTCTGCCAGTTGAGCTTCACCTTGTCCGCCGCGATGTCGTCCGCCGCACGGCTGCGCGAGATGCCAAAGCCCGCTGCGACAATGGAGTCAAGGCGCAGGGAGGCAACCGTCGCGCGAATCTCCTTCGTCCGCTCCTCGCGTGGGGCAATTTCATCCAAATTCGAAAGTGCGGTCTTGGCACCGACCGCACCGATCATCGTCAGATTCTGCACGATGAAATCCGCAATCTTTGCGTCACAGATGATCTTCGCCGTATCGGGCGCGGGCAGGATGTCGCCGATCAGCTCACGCTCAATGCCGAGCCCCATAAGGGCGCCGAGCACATCGCGGTGCGTGAGCCGTGCAAACTGTCCGTTCCACGCAGCCTCCACACAGGCGATTGCAAAGCCGTCCGGCGTCCCGCGAAAATCCCGATGGCGCAGCATAGCACGCTGTCGTTCAGCTCCCGCATAGCCGCCGTCAAAGTCGAGCTGAATCCCGTCATAGCTCGCACATATCGTCTCCACAATCTCCTGCCCGTAGGGGTCGAGGAAGGGACTGATGCGGAATTTCTCCGTCTTCATGACTGCCTCGGCGAGATCGAGCAGGCGAATCGCCGCCTCCTCGCCCTCTGTCCCACGATAAAAGCGGAGAATCCGCTCCTTCTGTTCCGCTGCCATTATCTTCTCCCCAACTCTCCGGAACGCGCCGTCGCCGCAAGCACGGCCTCGATCAGTGCCGAGCGCACGCCCGCGCGCTCGATGACGCGTAGCCCTGCGGCGGTCGTACCCGCAGGGCTTGTGACCGCCGCGCGCAGATCGGCGGGCGAACTCTTTGCCGTCAATACCATCTGTGCCGCACCGAGCAGGGTCTGCGCCGCAAGCGCAGTCGCCGTCTCACGCCTGAGCCCTGCAGCAACACCGCCATCGATCAGCGCCTCCATCATGAGGAACGCATAGGCGGGACCGCTGCCCGAGAGCCCCGTCACAGCGTCGAGATCGCCCTCATGCACCAACACCGCCCGTCCCGCCGCGCCGAGTATCCGCTCCGCCACGGCGCTCATCGGCGCCTCTGCGTGCACACCGCACGCATAGGCGGACATGCCCGCGCCCACGGCGAGCGGCGTATTCGGCATCGCACGGATAACGGGATGCGCGGGATATGCCGCCTCGATCTCCGCAATCGTCAGCCCCGCGACAATGGAGAGAACAAGCGCCCCCTTCTTTAGGAGCTGCGCCGTCTCCTGCATCGCTGCGGCTGCTGCCGCCGGCTTGACGGCAAGAATGAGCACGTCAATACGGGGCAGAAAGGATTCTGCCCCGACCTGTGCATGTACGCCATAGCGCTGCGCAAGCGCATCGCAGCGCATTGCCTTATGATCCGATACACTGATATGGGATGGAGGAACAACCTCCGAATGCACCAGCCCCCCGATCAGAGCCTCCGCCATCGCACCGCCGCCGATGATCCCGATCTGAATTCCCTCACACATCATGACTGCCCATTCGTAAACGACATATCTTCCCCGAGGCGGTGTCCTTCCTCGGAGTAGCTGACATTGACATTGTGCGGTGCACAGAGGAATACATTGTTGCTGATCTTCTTGATGTCCCCGTTGAGCGCGTAGGTTGTGCCGCTGATGAAATCAATGATGCGGCTCGCTACGCTCTTCTCTGTCTTTTCGAAATTGAGGACGACGGGTTTCTTCTTTTGGAGATTCACCGCCACCTGTTGCGCATCATCGAAGCTCTGCGGCTCGATGACAATGACATTCATGCGGTACGCTGCAATCACATTATCGATCGGCGTTGCCCCTGACGTCCCCGCAGTATTCGGAAACGCGGAAGAAGGCGCTGCATTCGCCTCCGCACGCCGATTCGCGCGCGTGCCGATCTCGGTCACAGGCGCAGACTTCTGCGTCTTCTCCTCTTCCTGCTGCTCGTTCTCCTCCACCTCGTCCTCGGGCGTGATGCCGATGAATTTCGTGGATAACTTCTTAAAGATGCTCACTGATCCCTCACACTCCTAGTGCGTACTGACGTGCGCCAAATATCGCCGTGCCGACACGCACAAGATTTGCGCCCTCTTCGACTGCAATTTCGTAATCGTGGGTCATCCCCATCGAGAGATAACGGATATCCGCCGTATGCGGCGCATGCGCCTTCACCTGCTGAAACAGCTCATACATCGCACGAAAGAGCGGGCGACACTCCTCCACATCCTCATAATTCGGCGCAATGCACATAAAACCCTGCAAACGAATGGAGGGCAGTTCATCGATTACCGCAAGTATTTCATCCAAATCCTCACGATAGACCCCTGATTTGCTCTCCTCACGCGCGAGATTGACCTGCACGAGGATGTTCTGCACCTTGCCGAGCTTCTCCGCCGCCTTGTCGATCTCGCGGGCAAGCCGAAGCGAATCCACCGAGTGAATGAGGTCGAACTGCCGCACGGCGTGCTTCACCTTGTTCGTCTGCAAGTGCCCGATGAGATGCCATTTGACCGCGCGCCCCAAAGTCTGTGCCTTGTCCAGCGCCTCCTGCACACGGTTCTCGCCGATGTTCATAATCCCCGCATCGATGGCAGCCTGCATCGCCTCGACGGGGTGATTCTTCGTCACGGCAATCAGCTCCACGGGCGTCTCTGCGGGCACATGCGTGCGGCGTGTGCGTGCGGCTTCAATCGCCGCACGCACCTCCTGAATCCGCGTGCCTATCATCATATCGTCACTCATCTCAGTTCCATCACCGCCGCAAGTCGCCCCGTCCTGCCGCCTGCGGCACGATAGGAATAGAAAAAATTGCGGTCACACGAGGTGCATATGTCCGCACTGTCGATATTGCCTTTCAAAACACCCGCCTCTGCGAGCTGCAGACGGTTCGCCGCCCAGAGGTCGAGATGGATTGCGCCATCCCGCTCCTCTATGAGCTCATCCGCATAGGAGGGGAATGCCGTGCGGAACTGCGCCGCAACCTCCGCGCCGACCGTATAGCAGCCGGCACCAATCGAGGGGCCAATCCCCGCGAGCACATCGGAGGGCTCTGTGCCGAACTCCTCGCCCATGCGCGCGATGGTCTTGACGGCAATCCGCTGCACCGTTCCCTTCCAACCCGCATGTACGACGCCCGCCGCATTGTGCACGGGATCGTAGAGGAGGACGGGCACGCAGTCCGCATAGCAGAGCATGAGCGCGACGCCGCTGTCGTTCGTGATGACAGCATCCGCATCCGCAAGCGCGTCCGCATAGTCCCGCGCGCCGCGCCCTGCATCGCGCCGAAAGGCACGCACAATCTCCGTGCCGTGCACCTGACGGATTGTGCAGATGCGCTCGGCGTCCAGACCGAGCGCCGCAAAGTACCGTCGTCGGTTCTCCCACACGAGCGCGGGATCGTCGCCGACGTGCAGTGCCATGTTGAGCGCGTCAAACGGCACGGGACTCACGCCGCCCTGTCGCGCGGAGAAGCCGTGTACGAGCCTGTCCTCGGGGAAAATATCGAGCCGCCCGCTCCAAATATTGTCCCGTATATGCCGCAGTACAAAACTCATGCGTTCGTCCCTTCTTCCTTCGCTTTGCAGACGCCGCAGCGCGTGCAGCCGTCAAAGCAGCTGCGCGTCGACTTGAGTGCCTCCGCCCGTTCGTATTCCTGCCGCAGGTAGCGCTTCGTAAAGCCCATGTCCAGATGCTCCCACGGGAGCATCTCATCCTCTGCCCACTCCCGCGTGAGATAGTCGTCGGGAGAGAGCCCCGCATCCCGCATCTCGGGCACGAGATCCTTTGCCCCGCGTCCCGCTGCGGCGCGCATGAGCGGCTCTGCAAGGCGTCGGTCGCCGCGCGCAAGGATCGCCTGCACGAGCGCCTCCTTCGGAGACTCGAAGTTGACGACAATCTTCTTCGTTCGGCGCAGTGCCTGTATGAGCGTCTTCATCACGGCGTCAAGCCGCTTCTTGGACGCCATCGGCATCCACTGGAACGGCGTGAAGGGCTTCGGCACGAACGGATTCACGCTGAGCGTGAGCGTTCCACGGCTGCCCCTCTCGTCCATATAGCGGCGCAGCCGCTCGGCGAGGTCGATGATTGCCGCAATGTCCGCATCCTCCTCGAACGGCAGCCCCACCATGATGTAGAGCTTGAAATTCGGGATATGCGCCGCCGCACCGAGGTCGATCGCTGTAAAGAGATGGTGCTCCTCAATGCCCTTGTTGATGACGGCGCGCATGCGCGCGCTCCCCGCCTCGGGCGCGAGCGTCAGTGTCTGCAGACCGCTTGCGGCAAGTGCCTCGACGAGCTCCTTCGTCACCGAGTCTGCGCGGAAGGATGCAACGGACATGGACAGCCCCTCGCCGAGGATGGCGCGGCAGAGTTCGTCAATCTCGGGGTAGTCCGAGATCGCCGCCCCCATCAGACCGATCTTCTTGCCGTAGGGCAGCGCCGCGCGCACCTCCTCCTCGATGACGGCGAGAGAGCGGTTGCGCGGGCGGCGGAAGCAGTAGCCCGCCATGCAGAAGCGGCAATGACGCCCGCAGCCGCGCGCCGTCTCGATGAGATAGAGGTTGAACTCCGTGTCCTCTGTCACCACAACGGTGTGCGCGGGATGCGCGTCGAGATCCTCGACCCACTGCCGCGCAATCGTCTGTGGCATCTCCTCCTCGGACGAGAACGCAGAAATACGTCCCGCCGCATCATAGTCCACGCAGTAGAGCGCGGGCACATAGACGCCTGGGAGGCGTGCAAGCCGGCGCAGGAGCGCGGCGCGATCCTCTCCCTGACGAATGCTCTCATGATAGGCATCCATCAGTGCGGGCATGATTGCCTCGCCCTCCCCGATCACAAAGGCGTCCACGATCTCCGCCAGCGGCTCGGGGTTGAACGTCGCACACGGCCCACCCGCAATGACGAGCGGATCGCGCGCCGTGCGCTCGGAGGCACGCAGCCGAACATGGCTGAGCGCCAGCATTTTGACAACGTGGAAGTAATCCATTTCAAACGAAATGACAAAACCGATGACAGCGAAGTCCGCAAGAGGTGTCTGCGTCTCCACGCTCATCATCGGCGTCTGCGTGCGCTCATAGCGCGGGAGTTCCGTGCGGTCGGGCAGGAATACGCGCTCACACGCCGTATCCCCGCGCCTGTTGAGGAGGTCGTAGATGATGTGAAGCCCGAGGTTCGACATGCCGACGAAGTAGGTATTCGGATAGACGAGCGCGAAGCGGGTGCGCCCCCCCGCAGGATAGCGATAGGCGCCGCGCTCCTTTGCAAAGCGCTCCTGCAAACTGCTCTTCAGCCGATGATCCAATTTTTACCTATGCCTTTCGTCCCCCCGCTCCTTCCCGCGCCGCGCACGCAGTGTTTCGAGTTCTTCGATGAAATTCGTGATGTCGTCAAATTTCCGATAGACGGAGGCAAAACGGATGTAGGCGACCTCATCGAAATCCTTCAGCCGCTCCATCACGATCTCCCCGATCTTCTCCGACGGCACCTCCGGCTCCGTGCGGTTGCGGATATCGCGCTCGATCTCCGCGACGAAGTTCGTGATCTGCTCCATCGAGATATCGCGCTTGTCACAGGAGCGTATGATGCCCGTGAGGAGCTTGTCGCGGCTGAACGGCTCGCGGCGGTTGTCGCGCTTGACCACCATGAGAGGCAGTTTCTCCACCACCTCATAGGTCGTAAAGCGACGTCCGCACTCACTGCACTCACGGCGGCGGCGGATCGTCGCCCCGTCGTCGGCGGCTCTCGAGTCGATCACCCGACTGTCCGGCTTCTTGCAAAAAGGACATTTCATCGTGCTCATCCTTCCTCATGTGCCGTAGTTTATCGTGTATTCGTGTTGCTCCGTGCCGGCTTTGCATCCCTCGGGTCGGCCGTCGGCGGCTTTCTCTCCGTACGCACGACGGACTCCTGTGCCGCAGCGGAAGGAATCTCCTGCACGTCTGCAGCAGATGCTCCAGCTGCAGACGCAGACGGCAGGGTATCCTTCAGATCCTTCGTTGTCTTCGTGAAGCGGCGTTCGACCACTTCCCCGTTGTCGCCAAATTTCCCGAGCTTCTTCCCGTTGAATGTGACATCGAGCGCACCCGCATTGCCCGCGCGGATGACGACGGATTCCTTGCCCTTCCAGCTCTCCGTCTTGCCCTCTTCAATAATGCCCTCGAATACACTCTTGCCGTCGACGCTGACCTCTGTCCAGCAACGCTCCGCAAGTGTCACACTCACGTTTACTCCATCTGCGGCTGCAACAGCATGCGTCGCATCGGCGGCATCAGCTTTCGCCGGAGCTGCGGGACTCTCCGCTTTGACCGGCGGCACAGCAGACTCCTTTGCAGGTGAATTGATCGCTGAGATTACGGCCGCGCCGCCGCCCACGAGGGCAACCAGCACAATGATGCCCGCTGCAAGTTTTCCAAAGATCCCCGCATAGGACGAACGTTCGCTGCCGATGGAGATCTCAGAGAGAGATTCATCACCGACATTGCTCAGCGAAATCCTGCGCGGAGACGGCGCTGCCGCAACGGGGGTGGACACAGGCGCGCCCCCATTCTCTCCTGCGAACTGCTGCACAAGCGACTCCGCATCCAGATGCAGGAATTTCGCATAGTTCCGCACAAAGCCCTTTGCGTAGACCAGCCCCGGCAGCTCCGCAATATTGCCCCGTTCGATGTGCTCGATATAGAGCCTGCGAATACTCGTCCCTTTCTCAATATCGGCAATCGTCAGCCCCTGCTTCTCGCGCTCTCTTCGCAAGATGTCTCCGACCATGAGACTCCCTCCCTGACTTTTGTCACTTTCGGAATATATCGTTCTAATTATACATGAAGTTTTGAGCAAAGACAAATGTTTTCCGTCACAGACTGCTGCTCTCTCCAAAAATACGCAGCATCCATTTACTGATTGCATCCCACGCGGTTTTGATTGCGCTCCATGAGATCGGCAAGCGAGATATTGTTCAACACGGCGTTGATGCTGTCGCGTACCTCCTCCCAGATCTGGCGCGTCACACACTGCCCTGCGCGCACGCAGCTCTGATCGCCCGCATCCGCGCCCGTCAGCAGACAGTCCACGAGGGCAATCGGTCCCTCCACCGCCGTAATGATACGCCCAATGGTGACCTCCTCGGGCGGAAGCGCGAGCGTGTAGCCGCCCTGCGCCCCGCGCACGCTCTCCACGAGACCCGCACGGCGCAGCGGCACCATCAGCTGCTCGAGATAGGTCTCCGAAATCAACTGCGTCTGCGCAATTGTTTTGAGCGGAACAACCCCCTCCCCGTAGTGGAGGGCGAGTTCATAGAGCGCCGTCACACTGTAGCGCCCTTTCGTCGATAATTTCATAATATCTCCCACCCGAATGTACCGTATGCCCACCCGGGGTAATTACTGTAACGCAAGGTCATTATAAATGAGTTTCGTTTTCCTGTCAAAAAGCGATCCGCACGAGTGCTTTGCTACATGCCCGTCGATCCAAAGCCCCCCGCACGCGCTTCTCCGCAGCCCGCCATGTCGCCGTCCACCGTGAGATAGCGCGTGAAGATACCCTGCGCAATCCGCTCACCCGCTGCAATGCGCACGGGTTCTTTCCCGTAATTGTAGAGCGGAATGTAGATATGCCCCTCGTTTTCCGCATTTCCATAGTAATCCGCATCGATCACACCGACGCTGTTCATCAGCATGAGATGCTTCTTAAGTGCGGCACTTGAGCGGATGTAGATGAGCAGAACCTCATCGGGCTGCATATATGCCTTGACCCCCGTAGGGATCAGCGCCGATGCACCCGCTGCGATCTCCACCGTCTCCGCTGCAGCGAAGTCATACCCCGTACTCGCCCCCGTCTTGCGCTCCGGCAGATGAATCCCCGCCGTGCGGTAGACCGAGACGATTTCAAATCCGCGTGTCTTCATATCTTCTCCTCAGACAAAGGAATCACTGATAAACGCGCCCTGCATCCTGCGGACTTCATTTTATCAGTGATTCCTAAAACTGCTGCGCCAAACGCATTGCAGCAGCATTACATTTTCTGCGCGTTCAGGACTCCTCCGTCATTGTCTTGACAGGCTGTGCAGGTGTAATGGTCGAGATCGCATGCTTGTAGATCATCTGCTGCTTCCCCATCGTGTCCACCATGACGACGAAATTGTCAAAGCCGCGCACCGTGCCCTTGATCTGAAAGCCGTTCACAAGGTGGATGGTCACGGGAATCCCGTCCTTGCGCACCTGATTGAGAAAATTGTCCTGCAAGTTGATGATTTTTGCCGTCACGCCTGAGCGCTCCTTTCTCTTTCACACCACCATGCACGCACATCCGCGAGAATTGCGTGCAGCAGCTCTGTCTCCGTCTGTTCGTCCGCATCGTACCAGTGAATGTAGGGCATGCGCCGATACCATGTCATCTGGCGCTTTGCAAAATGGCGCGTCGCCGTCTGAATGGCAGCGAGTGTTTCTGCAAAGCCCATCTCGCCCGCGAGATACGCTGCCGTCTCCTTATAGCCAATCCCCTTCATCGCGGGGGCATCACGCGAAATCCCGCGCGCGAGGAGAGCCGCCACCTCATCCACAAAACCTGCCGCAAACATCGTCTCCACGCGCGCATTGATCCGCTCGTAAAGATGTGGGCGTGCCCGCGTGAGTCCGATGACAAGCGCATCGTAGGGTGCGTCCCCCGCATCCATCGCATTCTCCTGCGAGATGCGCTCCGCACCGTAGCGCAGGGTCTCCAGCGCGCGGATGACGCGCCTGAGGTTGTTCGCATGAAGGCGCGCAGCAACAGCAGGGTCGCGATGTGCAAGGAAGCCATGCACACGTCCATTGCCGCGCCGCTGTGCGATCCTCTCCATCACACGGCGAAAGCAGTTGTGCTCCTGCGTCTCGTTGAAGTCATAGCCCTCGATGAGCGCCTTGATGTAGAGTCCCGTCCCGCCGACGATGAACGGCAGCGCCTCATGCGCCTGCACAAGCGCGGCGACGCGCGTGACAAACTCCGTCACGGAGAACGCCTCGTCTGCGTCCAAGATGTCCACCAGATGATGCGTAACGCGCGCCTGCTCCTCAACCGTCGGCTTTGCACTGCCGATGTCAAAGCCGCGGTAGATGCACATGGAGTCGCCCGAGATGATATCCGTCCCGAGCGCCTCGGCGATTTTCAGCGAAAGCTCTGTCTTTCCCACCGCCGTGGGGCCTACAAGGACGAGCACGGGCGATTTTGCCGTCACATTCAAAGGTCGATCATTTCGCCCGGTGCAACGACGTTCACCTTCGCGCGCGTCATCGCCTCCGTGACCTCCTTGTAGCGATTGACCTCCTGCGCGATGATCGGCCATGTATCGTAATGGATGGGGATGACATGCCCCGCATTGAGCCACTGCGCCGCCTGTGCCGCGTCCTCAAGCCCCATCGTGTAGTTGTCGCCGATGGGCAGCACCGCGTAGTCGATCACATCCTTGCGCCCGATCAGCTGCATATCGCTGAACAGCGCCGTATCGCCGGAGTAGTAGACGACCTTGCCGCCGATGTAGATGACGAAGCCGCACGCAATCCCGCCCGCAACGCCTGAGCTGTGCTGCGCGAACGTCATGCGCACCTTGCCGAACGGCAGGTCGAGCGAGCCGCCGATGTTCATCGGATAGGACTTGATCTCCGCACACGACTGACTCTCGCAGACGGCGATGACCTCGGGAATCGCGACAATCGCCGCCCCCGTGCGCGCCGCAATTGCAGGCGCGTCGCCGAGATGATCCCCATGCGCGTGCGTGAGCAGGATGAAATCGCAGTCCACCTCATTCGCCGCAATGCTCGCCGTCGGATTCCCCGTCAGGAACGGATCGACGAGCACCTTGTGCGCCCCGTCATCGAGCAAAAAAGCCGCATGACCGTAGTAGCTGAATTTTACCATTGCGACCACTCTCCTAAAATAATTTTCTATGCGATTGCAGGCTGCCCCTGCATAGATGTGAATGCAGGGCTGACCATCTTCTTTTCCATTGTGGAAATACGTGCCAGATCCGTACGATAGTTCGCCTCAAGAGCGTTCCAGAAACTTGCCGGAACACCGAGCACCGTTTCCAACTGTGTCGCCATCTGACTGCTGATGGCGCACTCCCCTGCCAAAACTCCCTGTATTGTCATTTCGGAGCATCCTATGCGAGCAGCAAGTGCCTTCTCCGTCATGCCACGGTCTTCAAGGAGTTCGAGCAGTGTGTCTCCCGGCGGAATGGCAATATCCGGGCAGTAGTTATCGCTTTTGTTTCCCATGATAGTCCTCCACCTCCAAAATCATAATCTGCGTCACCTGTGTTCGGTCAACGCCGCCATCCTGCGTATGCGGCAACGGCTCCTGATCTATCCGAAAGACGAGTCTCAGCGGATGAACAAGATCGACCGCATATGTGCCAAGGCGGTCACCCTCGAGAGCGTGCAGACGTGCAGGAGGCAAATGACTGATGACGGACAAATTCTCTGCAGCTCTCAGTTCATTAAGACGCTGCACAAGTCTGCGCGCACTCCTTTCGCCCCACACTTTCACAGCATTTTGATAGCTATTGCAGTTCTTTTCAAGCTTATTTGTCCTGAAATATATCTCCATTCAATAAGCCTCACAAAGTGAATTTAGGAATCGCTGATAAAATAGACCCTCAGATTGGCGCAGATTTTTTCGTCCGAACTAGGAGGCAAACCGGACGCAGAGTGGGGCTCTGTGGAGGATTTGCAGGCGTTGCGCGGGCAAAAAAGATGCGCTAAGATGGCGGTGCTGAATTTATCAGTGCATCCTTTATTTTCTCGTTTATTATACTACTTGTCCTGCATTTTGAAAAGGGTATTTCAAAGCACAAAACGGGGCTGCTGCACAAAGGTTTTTCCTCGTGCAGCAGCCCCGAAATACTGTTTTCAGTGAATACTCAGCGTCATCTTCTCGCCGTTGATGTTCCACTCCTTGCTCGTGCCCTGCGGCGCGTCATAGGAAACGGAATCGGCGAGCGTGATCTCACGGATGAACGCCTCGTTCCTGCGTGCGATCTCCGAGAGCTTCGCATTGCCCGAGAGGTCAAGCGCGATGTGATCCGTGACTTCAAGACCGCATTCCTTGCGCATGGTCTGCACCTTGCTGATGATCTCGCGGACAAAGCCCTCCTCGAGCAGTTCCTCCGTGAGCGTGGTCTCAAGCGCGACCGTCACACCGCCATAGCTCTGGCAGTTGTAGCCCTCCTGCTGCGAGACCGTGACCTCGACATCCTCCGCCGTGACGGTAACATCGCCGTCCGCAAGATGCAGCGTGTAGCTGCCATCGCCCGCGAGCGCGTCCTTTACCTCCGCGCCGTTGCTCTCCTCGAGCGCCTTCTTGACCGCGCCCATCTGCTTGCCAACCTTCGGGCCGAGAACGTGGAAATTCGGCTTCACATGGTAGGCGAGGAAGTCCGACATATCGTCGCGGAACGTGACCGCCTTGACATTCAGCTCGTCCTCGATGATCTCGACGAAGAACTCCGGCAGAGCGTGCTCCGCCTTGACGAACATATTTGCAACGGGCTGACGGTTCTTGATGTTTGCCGCATTGCGCGCCGCGCGTCCGAGCGTCACAACCTCGAGCACGATCTCCATATTCTCCTCGAGCGCGGAGTCGATCCACACCTCGTTCACCGTCGGGAAATCCGCGAGGTGTACGGAGATCGGCGCACTCTTGTCGACCGAACAGACGAGATTGCGGTAGATGCTCTCCGTGATGAAGGGCACCATCGGTGCCGCCGCCTTCACCGTCGTGACGAGCGCTGTGTAGAGCGTGAGGTAGGCGTCCACCTTGTCCGCTTCCATGCCCTTCGCCCAGAAACGGCTGCGGCTGCGGCGCACGTACCAGTTCGAGAGTTCCTCGACGAAGGACTGCACCGCCTTTGCCGCCTCGGTCACGCGATAGTTTGCAAGGCAGTCGTCCACCGTGCGCACCATCGTGTTGAGACGCGAGAACACCCAACGATCCATAACGCAGAGGTGATCGTAGTCGAGTTCGTGCGCCGTCGGGTCGAAATTGTCGATATTCGCATAGAGAACATAGAACGCGTAGGTATTCCAGAGCGTCCCCATGAACTTGCGCGCCCCCTCCTGCACCGCATCGTCGGAGAAGCGGTTCGGTAGCCACGGCGCACTGTTCTCGTAGAAGTACCAGCGGATCGCATCCGCCCCGTGACGGCGCAACGCGTCCATCGGCTCGACCGCATTGCCCTTCGACTTGCTCATCTTCTGCCCGTTCTCGTCCTGCACATGACCGAGGACGATGACGTTTCGATACGGGCTCTTGTCAAAGAGCAGCGTCCCGATCGCAATCAGCGAGTAGAACCAGCCGCGCGTCTGATCGACCGCCTCGGAGATGAAGTCCGCAGGGAAGTACGTGTCGAATACATCTTTGTTCTCAAACGGATAGTGCCACTGCGCGAACGGCATTGCGCCGGAGTCGAACCAGCAGTCGATGACCTCGGGCACGCGGTGCATCGTCCCGCCGCACTTCTCACACGGGAAGGTGATTGCATCAATGTACGGCCGGTGCAGCTCAATGTCTGCGGGACATTCGGGCTGCAGGCTGCGCAGCTCCTCGATGGAGCCGACGGCATGCTCGTACCCGCAGTCACATTTCCAAATATTGAGCGGCGTGCCCCAGTAGCGGTCGCGGCTGATGCCCCAGTCCTGCACGTGCTCGATCCAGTTGCCAAAGCGCCCCTCTCCGATGGACTTCGGAATCCAGTTGACCGTCGCGTTGTTTGCAACGAGCGCGTCACGCACCGCCGTCATGCGGATGAACCACGAGGCGCGTGCGTAGTAGATGAGCGGCGTATCGCAGCGCCAGCAATGCGGATAGCTGTGCGTGAACTCGGGCGCCTTGAAGAGTTTGCCCGACTTTTCGAGATCGTCGAGGATCAAGGGATCCGCGTCCTTTACAAAGACCCCCGGCCAATCCGTCTCCTCCGTCATCTCGCCCTTGTCATTGACGAATTGGACGAACGGCATGCCGTACTTGCGGCAAACGCGGTTATCGTCCTCACCGAAGGCGGGTGCCGTGTGGACAATGCCCGTGCCGTCCTCGGTCGTGACATAGTCGTCGCAGATGACGAAGAACGCCTTGTCCTGCACGTCCTTATCCGCAAACGCATAAAGAGGCTCGTACTTGCGGTACTCGAGGTCGCTGCCCTTCATCGTCGCAAGGATCTCGCGGTCACCCCACGAGTCTGCAAATACACTGTCCATCAGTGCCTCGGCGAGATAGTAGACCTTTCCGTAGACGCGCACCTTGACGTATGTCACATTTGGATTCACGCAGAGACCGAGGTTCGACGGGAGCGTCCACGGTGTCGTCGTCCACGCGAGGAAATACGCGTCCTCGTCCGCCGCCTTAAAGCGCACGATTGCCGAGCGTTCCGTAACATCCTTGTACCCCTGCGCGACCTCGTGCGAGGAGAGCGGCGTGCCGCAGCGCGGGCAGTACGGGACGATCTTGTGCCCCTGATAGAGCAGCCCCTTCTTCCAGATCTCCTTGAGCGCCCACCACTCAGACTCGATGAAGTTGTTCTCGTACGTGATGTAGGGATGCTCCATGTCCGCCCAGAAGCCGACGACATCGGAGAACTCCTCCCACATCGCCTTGTACCGCCAGACGGATTCGCGGCACTTCTTGATGAACGGCTCGATGCCGTAGTCCTCGATCTGCTCCTTGCCGTTGATCCCGATTGCCTTCTCGACCTCAAGCTCCACAGGAAGACCGTGCGTGTCCCAGCCCGCCTTGCGGAGCACCTTGCGCCCCTTCATCGACTGATAGCGCGGCAGCATATCCTTGATGACGCGCGTCAGAACATGCCCGATGTGCGGGCGGCCGTTCGCCGTCGGCGGTCCGTCGTAGAACGTAAACGGCTCGCAGCCCTCACGCTGATCCACCGCCTGCTGTGCAATATGATTCTCGCGCCAAAAATCCGCAACGGCTTTCTCGCGCGCGGCAAAATTCAGATTGGTATCTACTTTCTCGTACAAAGAAACCCCTCCCGTAGCATAGTCACGTCATTCTAGCACACGGAAGGGGATTTTTCAAGGAACAGGCGACATCTGCCCAAGATTTCTCTTGCACCTTGATGCAAAGAGTGCTATAACCAACGATGGACATAGACAGCACAGATAAAATTCACTCCAATTCGAGCAAGGGTTTTATCAGCGATTCCGAAAGGATCGTCGGTTCACACAGCGGAGGGATCTCATGTACGCATTCAAACATTTACTCACTGCCCTGCTGTTATGCACGCTATGTATCATCCCATACACTGCCTCTGCCACCGATACGAATGCAGACTACCGGGGCTATGTCTGGCGCATCGACACGGCGGCGGGCAATGAGGCGGAGCTGCCGCACAATTTCCGCACGGCGGCATCGCCGTTCCAAACGCGGACAGACGCAGCGAAGTTCGGTGTCGACCCGAACTACACTCCCTCTCGTGAGGGACTGGATGCCCTGCCGCTCTCGGGAAGCGCGGAGTTCTCCGTCCCTGCCTTTCATGCACTGCTGAAAGACCTGCACATGCGCGCAAAGGGCTCGATCTGTATCGTCGATCTGCGGCAGGAGTCGCACGGCTTCATGAATGGAAACGCCGTCAGCTGGTACGGCAAGCACGACTGGGGCAATATCGGCAGGACGAAGCACGAGGCACTGCGTGACGAGAACATGCGCATTCGCAGTGCACAGGGCAAGGATGTCGTGCTCGCGCACCTCGACAAGAAAAAGCAGCCCAAAAATCCGCAGACCATCCGCGTCGTGGCGGCGATGACGGAGCGGGAGCTGGTCGAGGATGCGGGCGTGCGCTACGTCCGTCTCGCCGTCACCGACCACAAATGGGCAGACCCGCAGACCATCGACAATTTTGTCGATCTCGTGAAAAGAATGCCCGCAGACACATGGATGCACTTTCACTGTCAGGCAGGCAAGGGACGCACGACCAGCTTTATGGCGATGTACGATATGATGAAAAATCCCTCCGTCCCCCTGAAGGACATCCTCTATCGTCAGTACCTGCTCGGCGGAGCATACCTCGCCTACGACCCGACCACGCAGCATGCACCGACGGGATGGGAGGATGCAGACTACCATCACAAGTCAGAGATGATCGCAAAGTTCTACGACTACGTTCAGCAGAATCACGAGAACGACTATGCCGTACCGTGGAGTATGTGGCTGAAGAAGAATCCATAAGAGCATAAGAAAGCCCGCACATCGAATGCAATGTGCGGGCTTTCTTATGCTCTTACTGCGGCTTGATATGCCCCGTCTGATATGCGCGCAGGAGGGCATGCAGGTCAGCGATCTCGTCCATGATCGCCGCGCCGCGATCCGTGTCGCGTACGAGGCAGCTGCGCGCCTGCAGCTCGACGGTCTGCGAGACGGACTCGATGTCGCGGTTCTCGCGCAGGGCATCGCGCACGCTCGCCACCGTCTGATGTTGGAGGAGACGCAGTCCGCGCGAATTGTAGATGAGCGTGTAGCCCGAGATGCCCGTCTTGGAGTGATATGGCGTCGCAAAACCACCGTCGATGATGATCGCGCGGCCATTCGCACGCAACGGACTCTCCCCCTTTTTCACCTTGACAGGAACGTGCCCGTTGATGATGTGCCCGTGCTTGGGGTCAAGCCCGAACTCCGCAAGGATTTTCTCGCAGATCGCTTCCTCCTTGATGAGACGGAAATACGGGTCGGACGGCTCTTTCCACGTCGATTCATCAGAGATAAAGGAACGCTCAAACGTTGTGAACGAGCGCCCCGAGGTCGGCGCAAGCAGCCCGCACCAGAGGAAGTACATAAAGTCCAGCCCTTCCTGCGTATGTTCGTTCCAAGCCGCACGCGCCTTTTCCTCACAAAAGTCCATCCACGCGCGTCCCGTGTACTCCTCGCCCTTGTAGGTAATGGTACGGAAGCTGCCGTCCTCGTTCATGGGGACACAGCCGTGGAACAGGAGATTGCCGTTGTAGCACATATACATGCTGCCGCGCTCGTAGAGATAGTCCACATGGCGTTGGAGTGCCTTGCTCTCAAGGAAATAGGAGCGCAGATCGTCGATGATGTGCCGCTCCTCCTCCGTCAGTTCGTAGCAGTCTGCGCCGTCGTCAATCGTCGGGAAGTAGGCACTATCGAGTTCCACGCGCCGTCCATTGTTCAGTGTGACACAGGATAGGCTGAAGTCAATCTTGTCGAGGAGCAGACGATCCTCCATGCAAAAATCAGGATTGCGTTTGATAAGCCCCCCCTCGAGTTTGAACATCATCATCGAGATCGCACGCTCTGCCGCCTTGATCGGGTTCTCGTCGGGATAGATGCGCGAGGCAAACGTCGAGAGTGGGCGCAGACTGATGCCGTAGCCGCGTTCCAGCACATCCGTATTGCGGTAGCGCAGCGAGTTGCGGATGACCGCCGCGATACAGACCTCACTGCCGAGTGCCGCCCCCATCCAAAGCACGTCGTGGTTGCCCCACTGGATATCAACGGACGGATGCTGCATGAGGAGGTCGAGGATGCCGTCAGGACGGTCGCCGCGATCGAAGAAGTCGCCGACGATATGGATGCGCTCGACCGCGAGCCGCTTGACGAGCACGCTGAACGCATCGATGAAGTCCGTGCCGCCGCCGATCTCCACGATGGTCTCAATCAGCTGTTTGTAGTAGTAGAGCTGTGCCTCATCCAGCTCGGGGCGTGTACTCAGCAGCTCCACGATGACGGATTCGTAGCGTTTTGGAATGTAGCTGCGCATCTTGCTCGCAGGGAATTTCCAGCTCATGAGTTTGGTCAGCTCGAGCAGATTCGCAATGTTCTGCTGATACCAGATTGCGTCCGCCTCGCCCTCCGCCGTGAGCTGCTCCACCTTCTCGCGCGGATAGTAGATCAGCGTGCAGAACTCCGCCTTCTCCTCCTCCGTCATGCGCTCGCCGAAGCAGTAGTCCACCTTCTCCTTGATGACACCCGAGCAGTTGTTGAGGATGTGAAAGAAGGAGTCGTACGCGCCGTGTAGATCGCTCATGAAGTGCTCCGTGCCCTTCGGTAGCATGAGCTGTGACTGCAGGTAGACGATTTTCTCGTAGACAATCTCCTTCGTCGGGTACTTCTCCGCCATCAGGCGCAGCACCTTGTCCTGCTCCATCTTGGTCGTGTTTATGCTCATATCGCTTCCTCCTGCGAAATATTTTTACTCTTCTGTATTCTAACATTGAACGTGATTTATTTCAAGAAACTCAGAGGACAGAATACCAATGCACCATGCGATTCTCCTAAGCAAACCCTAGTGGAGCAAGCGGAAACGAGGGCACGTTCTGCCCCCTGCGAATTTCTTTCGTTCAAGCGAAGCGCGTTTAAGAAGTTCGCAGGTATTTAGGCAGATAAGTGCCCGACCGCTTGCGTAACTAAGCGTTTGCGTGGAGTTCGCATGGAGAGGATGCCGACAGATGCCTGTTTCAAATCAAAAGCCCCTTTGCGCGCAGAAATTCCTCCGCGACTGCGTGCGGTTCCTTCCCCTCGCTCTCAACAGCGTGGTTCATCGCCGCCATCTCCTCGTCCGTGATACTGTCCGTCAGCTTCTCCAGTACAGGCACAAGCTCCGGATGTCGCTCCAACACCTCCGCACGCACAACGTTTCCGCAGCGATAGGACGGGAAAAAATTCCGATCATCCGTGAGCACACGCGCATCCGCCGCCGCAAGCTGTCCGTCTGTCGTGAACACAACCATCACATCAATTTGCTTGTTCGCGAGTGCCTGATATTTCAGCCCGATATCGAGGTCGACCGTGCGGGCAAAATCCAGCCCGTACGCCTTGCAGAGCGCAGGATACCCATCCGCACGCTCAAAAAAATCGTACTCCGCACCAAAGACGAGCTGAGGGGCAACGCGGCGCAGGTCAGAATACGTGTGCAGATCGTACTGTTCCGCAATCTCATGCCGCACGGCAACGCCGAACGTATCGTTGAAGCCGTACATCCCGACCCAACGCATCGCAAAACGGCGCTCATATTCCTCGGACAGCTGCGGAAACAGTTCCTCGCTGTATTTTGACTCCTCCTTGAGCACCATGTTCCAGCCCGTTCCCGTATACTCCGGGTAAATGTCGAACGCGCCGCTCTCCATCCCGGGGTGGATGTTCGACGTACCGCCGCCGACGCCCGCTGTGATGCGTGCCTCGAGCCCCGTATCGTGCTCAATCACGAGTTTCAGCATCTCGCCCATAATCAGCTGCTCCGTCATCGGCTTGGTCGCAATGTGGACGACATCCGCCTTGCCGAAGAAGCCGTAGGTCACCGTGCTCACGGCAATGAGCAGTACGGCAGCTGCCCCCGCATAAGCAGCGCGTACGTTTCCTGTGATGCGTGCGGGGCGTTTCAGCCACACCTCGACCTGCCCCAGTGCGCCGTCCACCACGAGCGCAAGCACGGCGATCAGGAGGCTCCCCGCAATCGTGAGCGCGGGGTTGTTCGTCGTGATGCCGCGATAGATTGCGACACCGAGACCGCCCGCACCGATAAAGGACGCAATGCCGGCAAGTGCAATCGTCATCGTCGCCATATTGCGAATCCCGGACATGATGACGGGCATCGCAAGCGGAATCTGAACGCGCGTCAGCACATGAAACGCCGAGCCGCCCATGCCGATTGCCGCCTCCACAAGCGAGGGCTGTATCTGCGCAAGCCCCGTATGCGTCGCGCGCACCATCGGCAGGAGTGCGTAGATCGTGAGTGCAATGATCGCCGAGCGGTTGCCGATGCCGAAAAACGGAATCAAAAAACCGAGCATCGAAATCGACGGGATCGTATAGAGGAAATTCACCGTGCCAAGCGTCGGTGCCGCCGCGCGCTCATAACGATGAATGAGGATGCCCGCCGCCCCGCCGAGCACGACAGCGATGCCGATTGCTGCCCCCGAGATCCACAGATGCTCAACCAAAAGCTGTACAAAGAACGCACTGCGTTCTGAAAAGATGGAAAAAACTGCGTGCAATAGCTCCATGTCGTATCCCCAAAATGTAATTCACATTATCACAATAACTGGATTATAGCATAGAAACGATGTGCACACAAGAAAATCTTGGGAATCGCTGATACAACAGTCTCTCAGATGGAGGTAGATAAGAGATTTGTCACATCCCCGCGCCTGTGCTATAATGCCCGTGTAAAAGTAACAGGACAGGAGTTGAACGTCCTTGAAAAAAATGTTTTCTTCATTCTTTCATTTTATCGCAAGTGTCGTTCTTGCGGCAGGAGCTGCGGGATACTGGTACATCGCGGGCGACATCACAGTCGAAGCAGCGTCCGAAATTTTTCTCGGTGTCTTCCTCGCCGCCTCGCCGCTCCCCTTTATTGTCTCGCGTTGGCTCATCGCCATGCGGATCAAGCGACAGCTGCGCAGCTCCGGCATCACATGCAGCCGCATGGGGGCACTCACGGAGCTGCTGCATGTCGACACGATTGCATTCAACCGCAACGGCACACTCACCGAGGGCAACGTCTTCATCTCCGCCCTCGTGCCCGAGGGCATGACGCAGGGCTCACTCCTCGCACTTGCCGCGAGTGCCGAGCGCGAGGCAACACATCCCTACGCCCACGCGCTCTACGACACCGCCGTCCAACGCGGCCTGCACCTGCAGCGTCACTCTGCTGCGCGTGAGACGGAGAGCTTCGGCGTCGAGGCGCTCATTGCGCGCACTCCTGTCCGCGTCGGGAAAAAGGAGTGGCTGCAGGAGGAGAATATTGAAATCAGCGCCGCGCTCCTCACGCGCGCCGATCAGCTCGCCACGAGTGGGCAGACCCCCCTCTTCGTCAGCTCAAGCAAGTACGCGCGCGGCATCATCGCCGTCCGCGACGATGTGCGCGCCGAGGTGCGGCGCGCCCTGAACGCACTCAAGGAGCGCGGACTCAGCCTCATCCTCCTCACGGGCGAGACGAAACGCCTCGCAAATGCGACGGGCAAGGAGCTGCGCATCAGCGAGGTGCGCTCCGACCTCACGGGCACGGATAAGGCGCGCGAGATCCGTCTGCTCCAATCACGCGGCGCGGTCGTCGCGATGGTCGGCGATGCGATGGCGGATCAGGCGGCACTGCGCGCGGCAGACATCAGCATCGGCTGCCCCTCCTCACTCGAAAAGCCACCCGCACACGAGGAGGAAGACACGCCGCGTGATCCACTGCATGAGGAACTTCTGCGCGGGCCGAGCAGCAACACGCAGGAACCAAAACCCGAACCGCTCATGTCCCCCGAGGACGCCGCCTACTTCGAGGCGCAGACGCTGCGCAATCAGGGACATTCCACGAACTACACGCCCGACATCACACTCGACAGCGAGGGACTTCCGAGTCTTGTCACACTCTGGGACACATGCAACGCCGCACGCGCACGCGCAAAGCAGAACCTCTGGCTGAGCATCTTCTTTCTCCTCATCTTCGTCCCCGCTGCTGCGGGTGCGCTCACCTTCCTCGACGGCACCGTGCTTCCCTATCCATTCGTCGGAGGAGCACTCGCGCTGCTCCTGCTTCTTCTCATTGTGAATGCAATTCGTGAATGAGTACAACAAATATTTATTCCTAAATAAGTAAAAATATCCATCTAACTTGTATTTCATTTTAACCTATGATATAATTCATCGAATCAGGATCTTTTGTCTCAATCGAAGGGGCAAAAGCAGGTGTTATATCATAGGTATTTTATTTTAGGAGGGGTTTGGAAATGGAAGAAGTGCTGCTGTCACGATGGCAGTTTGCAATCACCACCATCTATCACTTTCTCTTCGTCCCCGTCACCCTCGGCATGGCGATCTTTGTCGCCCTGCTCGAGACGTGCTACGTGCGGACGAAGAAGCCGGAATGGAAGAAGACCTGCCGAAAGCTGCTGAATTTCTTTGGCACGCTCTTTCTCATCAACTTTGCGATGGGTGTCGTCACCGGTCTGGTGCAGGAGTTCCAGTTCGGCATGAACTGGTCGGAGTACGCGCGCTTCATGGGCGATATCTTCGGCGCGCCGCTCGCGCTCGAGGCGCTGACTGCGTTCTTCCTCGAGTCGACGTTCCTCGGCATCTGGATGTTCGGCTGGGACAAGCTATCCGAGAAGGCACATCTCGCGTGTATCTGGCTCGTCGCGCTCGGCAGCAATCTGTCGGCGTTCTGGATTCTCGTCGCGAACTCCTTCATGCAACACCCCGTCGGCTATACCATTGCCAACGGGCGCGCGGAAATGGCGAGCTTCTTTGAACTCGTGACGAATCACTACATCCTCGGCGAGCAGTCGCACACGCTCTTTGCCGGCATCACGACGGCGGGCTTTCTCGTCATGGCGGTCTCGGCTTGGAAGCTGCTCCACGACACGGAATCACGCTATGCCTTTACGCAGGCGATCAAGGCGGGTGCAATCTACACCATTGTCGGTGTCGTCGGCGTCATCGCAAGCGGACATCTGCACACGCAGTATCTCGCACAGGCAAGCCCGATGAAGCTCGCCGCGATGGAGGCACTCTGGGAGACGGAGGATCCTGCGCCGTTCGCCGTCGTTGCCTATCCAAACATGGAGAAGGGGCACAACGACTTCGAGATCACGATCCCCTATATGTTCACGATCATGGTACATGACGGCATCCAGGGCGAGGTGCGCGGCATCAACGATCTCCAGAAGGAGGCCGTCGAGAAATTCGGTCCCGGCGACTACCGCCCGCATGTAACCATGCTGTTCTATGCGTTCCGCGCGATGGTCGGCTCCGGCTTCTTCATGGTGCTCGTCTCGCTCGTGGTGTTCTACCTCGCGAAAAAAGACAAGCTGTTCTCGGCCAAAAAATTGCTCTACGCGCTCCCGTGGCTCGTCATCGTTCCCTTTATCGCAAACTCCTGCGGCTGGATTGTCGCGGAGATGGGGCGTCAGCCGTGGCTCGTCGTTGGGCTGCAAAAGACGGTGGACGGTGTCTCGCCGAACCTCACTTCTGCTGAGATCATGATTTCCATGATCGGGTTCACGGTGCTCTATTTGCTGCTCCTGATTACGGCGCTCTACCTCGCCTTCCGCTTCATCCGCCGCACGCAGATCACACCTGCCATCGAAGGAGGGAAGTAAGAATGGACTACAATATTCTCTGGTTCGTGCTCATCGTCGTCCTCTTCACGGGATTCTTCTTCCTTGAGGGATTTGACTACGGTGTCGGCACGCTGCTCACACTCCTCTCGGACAAAGAAAGTGACCGTTCGCAGGTCATCCGTACGATCGGACCCGTCTGGGACGGCAATGAGGTCTGGATGATTACGGCGGGCGGCGCAACCTTCGCGGCATTCCCGCATGTCTATGCCACGATGTTCAGCACGTTCTATCTCGCGCTCTTCCTCATGCTCGTCGCGCTCATCCTGCGCGGTGTCGCATTCGAGTTCCGCCATCAGCGTCCCGACGATGCGTGGCAGCGCCGCTGGTCGTATGCGATTGCGTTCGGCAGCATCGTCCCCGCATTTCTCTGGGGCGTTGCCGTCACAAATCTGATCGCGGGTCTTCCCATCGGCTCCAATATGGTTTATCAGGGCAATTTCTTCGATCTCCTGACCCCATACACGGTGGTCGGCGGCGTAACCTTCCTCACGGTCTTTGCCTTCCACGGCGCGGCGTTCCTGCGCCTGCGTCTCACGGATCGCTATCTCCTCGACCGTGCCCGCGTGCTCGGTCTGAAATTCGGTGTGGCAGCAGCACTCCTCTACGTGCTCTGCATGATCCTCACATATGTTGAGACGGATCTCTACAGCAGCTCCGTCGCTGCCGGTGCTCTCGTCATTTCGGCGGCGGCATTCGTTGCAGCACTTGGCGCAATGTATAAGGGGGCACAGCTGCCCGCATTCATGCTCGGCAGTCTTGCCATCGTCGGGACGACGGTCGGCTTCTTCGCAGGACTCTTCCCGCGTCTCATGGTCTCAAGCCTGAATCCCGGATACAGCCTCACGATCTACAATGCGTCCTCGACGGAGTACACCCTCTCCATCATGACGATCGCGGCGGCCATTCTTGTGCCCGTCGTCCTCGCCTATCAGATCTGGACGTACTACATCTTCCGCAAGCGCATTTCACCGAGTGACACCGGTCATCAAGCATATTAGTCACAATGAAAAAAAAGAAGTCCATTTTACTCTCTGTACTGCATGCACAACGGAATAGCCTCCTCATGCGTGCGGCGATCGAACTCCTCCACGGGGGGCTCGTCGTCACAGCGGCATGGGAGACTGCCGTCATTGTGAATACGGTGTTCATGGAGCACGGCGGACTGACGGGAACAGCATCAGATCTTCTGATGCTGTTTTTGTGCGTCCTCTCAATGGCTCTGCTGTGCCTTCCAAAAGAACGCATCGAAGCGCAGCTCTCGCATCGTGTACGTCTTTCCGCACGCACAGCACTGCACGAGGCAATGCTCCTGCATGGACGCAGCTCTGCGGGAGCACTGACGCTCACGCTGGAGCGCGTCGATGCACTCGACCCGTTCTTCCATACGGTCGTCCCCACGATGATCGCAGGCGTTGTTCTCATCCCCATAATCCTCGTTGTAACGGCATTTGCAGACCCGCTTTCGGCACTGCTCTTTCTCGTGACACTGCCGATTGCACCGTTCCTGCTCTTCCTCATCGGAAAGGCAACGCGCCGTGCGAGCGAACGTCAGTGGGACAAGATGCAGGCACTCACAAACGGCTTTGGCGAACTCGTACGCGCGGCGATGACGCTCAAGATCTTTCGCCGCATCGACGCCGAGGGCGCACATCTCGCGCACATGAGCCACAGCTTCGCCGAGGCATCGCTCTCCGTCCTGCGGCTCGCCTTTGTCTCCGCATTCGCACTGGAGCTGATTACCACACTCTCGATTGCGCTCATCGCCGTCTCCATCGGCCTGCGGCTTCTGGACGGCATGATGACGTTCCAGACGGCGTTCTTCGTGCTCATTCTCGCGCCGCTCTTCTATCAACCGCTGCGTGAGGGCGGCATCGCATTCCATGCGGCGATGGATGCCAAGACGGCAGAGACGGCACTCCTGCCCTATGTTGACCTCCCCTCCCCCACGGACGGCGCACGGAGTCAGATTCTCTCGCCGCCCGCCGTGCATACGGAAAATATCTCCTATCGCTATCCGCTGACCGAGGAAGAAGTGATCACGGACTTGCATCTCTTCTTTCCCGCAGGAAAGTCTACAGTGCTCGCAGGAGCAAGCGGCATTGGCAAGTCGACGCTACTCCTCCTGCTTGCGGGTCAGATTGCACCGTCAGAGGGCAAAATCGTCCTTTCGGACGGCGCAGGTGAGGGAAATTCATTCGACCTTGCGCAGCTCTCCGAGAAAACGCGCACGCATCTCATCACATATGTTCCGCAGGAGCCGCATATCTTTACGGCCACCCTCGCGGAGAACGTCAGTCTCTGGCTGGAAGATGCCACGGACGAAGCCGTCACTGCGGCACTTGAGGCTGCTGCTCTCGACGACTTTCTGCACGCACTGCCCGAGGGGCTTCGGACACCGCTCGGAGCGGGTGGACATCCGCTCTCTGCAGGGGAGCGTCACCGTCTCGGGCTTGCGCGTGCCTTTTTCCAGAACCGTCCGATTGTATTGCTTGATGAGATTACAGCAGGACTTGACGGGGATACCGAAGCCCTTGTCATTGACGCTCTCACGCGCTTCGCGCATCATCGCACGTTGATTCTGACATCGCACCGCCCCGCCCTCATCGCATGGGCGGATCGAGTCATCACATTGGGAGGTGGAGACGTATGACGGCAGCACTCTTTCGCCTGCTTGCAGTTGCGGCTCCAAGCAAGGCACTGCCTGCACTGCTTGCGGGGGTACTTGCGGCGGGTGCGGGCATCGCCCTCATCGGTACGGCTGCGTGGATCATCGCAAGCGCGGCACTGCAGCCTCCTCTCTCTGCGCTTGCGCTTGCAATTACGATGGTGCGCGCCTGCGGAATCGGTCGCGCCGTCTTCCGCTACCTCGACCGTCTGCTCTCTCATCGCCTTGCATTTGCCTGCTATGAGGATTTCCAGCAGGCAACCTACCGCCGCTCTGCTGCGGTGATTCCTCTGCGGGAAGGCAACGTTCGCGAGGGGGAGTTTCTGCACGATCTCCTGACGGGCTGCGAAACTCTGCGTGACTTCTACCTGCGCACCGTTCCGCAGCCGCTCATTGCCGGCATCCTCACCGCAGCAATCTGTGCTGCGCTGCTCCCGCTCAGTTCATTTGGCGTACTGCTCATTGTCCTTCTCTATCTCCTCCATCTCACCCTGCCCCATCTGCTCCACCGCAGCTATCTACGCATGGAGAGTACCGTCTATCGCAGTGTCCTGCTCGACCGTCTCGACGGACGTACGGAGCTCGCGGCAGCGGGTACACTCACACGAACGCAGGGACAGCTTGACCGCGCAGCAGAGGATTTTCAGCAAAAACAGAATGAAAAACGCACGAAACGCGAGCGGCTGTTCACGCTCCTCGATGTCCTGCGTGTCACGGTCTGGATTTTCCTGATTGTTCTGCTTACGCCGTGCGTCGCGGACGGGACATTGACGGGTGTGCAGTACGCCGTCTGGGTACTCGTCCTCGAAGCCGTGCTCAGCGAGTACCGCCCTCTGCCCGCCGCAAGCCTCGGCGCAGTCGAATCGGTGCGGGCGGCGGAGACAATCCTGCCCGTACGGCAAGCCGCTCCCGCAGAAAATGTGTCTGCGACTCCCCCACCCATTGAAACGTCTCCCCCTCTGATTGCGGCGAAGAACATAGCATTTGGCTACCATCCCTCCGTTCCCATCGTGCGCGAACTCTCCTTTACGATTCGACGCGGGGAGCACACAGCAATCATCGGTGAGAGCGGCGCAGGCAAGACCACGCTCGCAAGCCTCCTCCTGCGCCTCTGGGAGCCCGACAGTGGTACAATCTCATATGGAGGAGTACCGCATACCGCCCTTTCTGCCGACGCATCACGCGCCCTCTTTGGAGCTTCCCTGCAGGGGAGCTATCTCTTCAGCACATCGACGCGCGACAATTTTCTGCGTCTGCATGAGGATATGGATGAGCAGCGGATGTGGCGGGCACTGGAGACGGCGCAGCTTGCCGATGTGGTACGGGCACTTCCTGCGGGGCTGGACGAACCTCTGGGAGCGAATGCCGCACGGCTCTCGGGCGGACAGCGCAGCCGCCTTCTCACGGCGCTTGCCCTTGCCTCCGATGCCCCGCTGCTCCTCCTCGATGAACCCACAGCAGGACTGGATGCAGAGCGTGGTGCACGCCTGATCGAGGGCGTACTCGCGGCACTCGATGCACGCGGCGGTACGCTCATCGTCATCACGCACGACCTTCCCCTTTTAGACCGTATGAAACAGGTGATAGAACTATGACACAGGAACGCTTTCACGAACTCATCCACGTTGTTTTGGACCGCCTCGGAGCGGCAGCCCCGCCGCACGAACTCTTTGCAGGCGGTGTGGCGGACTGGCACGCACGCGCACGCCTTGCCCATTTCCTCGCACAGATGCAGGAGTATCGTACAGAGGCACTGGAACTCTTTCAGAGCGTCACGGATGCAGAGCCGAACGAAGAGCTTGCACAGGACGTGGAGGAAAAGGTCTATGCCATGCAGGGGCTGAGTGCGCTCGAAGCTGCGGAAAAGGAGACGCAGGAAGCGGCACTCGAGCATATCAATCTTGCCATCGAGTGCGCCGAGTCCACGGATTTCCTCTACAAGTACATCCTGCGCGGCGAGCTCTGGGCAGATCGCTGGAACCTCATGCACAAGCTGCGCATGACCGAGGAAGCGGAGGCGGAGGCAGATGAGCGCATTGCCGCCTTTGACGGCCTTGCGGAGGCAGTGCCGCACAACTCGTATCTCTACTACGGCTATCGCTTCAAGGCACATCTTGCCGCCGAGCGTGGCGTCGTTCTCATTGCAAAGGACTATATGCACATGGCAATTCACGCGATGGAGATCCCGCCTGCGTATGAGCAGGGGCTTGCGGATGCCTTTGCTGCAACACATGAAAATGCCCCGTGGATTCTGCGCGAGATCGACCGCGCAACACCGAATCCCGAACAGCTGCACTGGGATATATAAAGGAACCACTGATAAATTCAACACCATCATCTTGACGCATCTTTTTTGCCCGCTTTTCGCCCTCGATCCTCCACAGAGCACCACTCTGCGTCCGGTTTGCTTCCTCAATCGGACGAAAAAATCTACGCCAATCTGACGGACTTCATTTTATCAGTGGATCCATAATTTTTTCAAATTTTTTCGTAAAACCTGTCATTTATGACAGTACACTTTTTTTCTGACTGTGATAGAATATAGGAAGAGCTTTTTGGAGGAAAAGAGGATACCCCCCTCAGTTTCCGTGTATTTCAGCTATAAGGAGGAAGTGTTATGCAAATCCGTTCACTCAGTAAGGTTCTGCTCGCCCTCTGCTTTGCTCTCTTTACGAGCGTCGCCCTCATGGGCTGCGGCGGGAACGATCCGAGCGTCGATGTCCAAGCCCTCGCAGAGGGAATCGGCCACGGCGATGCCGCCGCAATGAAGGATTTCAAACTGACGGGCGATGGCGCAAAGCCCATCAACGAGATCTTTATTCAAGAGTTGGGGAAGAGTCTCGAAGCCAGCAAGGAAGGAAGCGAAGCTGCCCAGAAGGTCATGGGTGACAAGCTCAAGGAGCTGAAGATCAAGACCGAGGACGTGTCCAAGAGCGACAACTCGGCGAAGGTCAAAGTCACGACCGACTACATCGAGTTCACATCTGTGATGACGAGCTCTATGCAGATGCTCGAAAAAGAAATGGAAAAGGCGATGGATTCGGATGATACGTCAGCTCTTTCCAAGCTCGGTGACGTGTATCTGAAGATCTTCTCCGACCAACTGAAGGCTGCAAAAGTCGCAGGACAGCAGTCGTTTGAGGTCGAGGTCAAGAAGGACAAGAATACCGGCAAATGGGTGCCCGCCGATGTCGGCAAGTTCCAGGAAGACCTCGCGCGCTACATGTTCTTCAAGGGCGGCGACGACTCCATTATGGATGAGATGAAATAACGAACATTCCGGTACACAAACCTGCTGACGAAAGTCAAACGATAACATCACAGGGGCAGTTGCACGAAGCTAAAAAACTTCGTACAACTGCCCCTGTCTTTATGATTAGATGAATCGTTACAAACGCCCCTTCCCCGCTGCGGCGGGGCAGGCTTTGATATTCGGCATAAATTTTGAGTTGACAAGACAAACACAATAATGTATTCTACGAACTAGCACATGAGGGAATGATTATAATTTTCGCTGCTGTTGATTGTAGAAAAAGGGGGCGATCCCCCTTTTTCTTTTATATCTTTATTGATAATAATTTTATATTTCATATTCTTATAAATGGAGATTCTATGGAAGCATCGAAAAAAAATTTCTCCACAGACATTCATCCGCGTACACTGCGGCGGCGGCTGGCACTTGGCGTCGGCTTCCTCGCGCTCATCGGTGCACTGCTTGCGAGTGCCTCATTGGGCGCGGTCGAGATCGCCCCGCATGATATTCTTCCGACACTTCTCGGAAACGGAACGCCAGAAGACTACCGCATCCTGTATCATATTCGGCTACCGCGCATCGTCACGGGGGCTCTCACAGGCATCAATCTCGCACTCGCGGGCTGTATCCTGCAGGGCATTCTGAAAAATCCGCTCGCCGATCCGGGCATCATCGGTGTCTCCGCAGGCGCTGGACTTGCCGCCATGTGCATCATGATCCTACTGCCTGCCGAGACGAAGTTCGTCCCACTCGGCGCCTTCATTGGAGCGATGATTGCCGTAGCGCTCGTCTTTGCCCTCTCATGGGAAAACGGCGTGCATCCAATGCGCATGGTACTCGCAGGTGTTGCCATCGCCGCATTCTTCGGCGGAGCGATGACTGCCCTGATGGTGTTCTACTCCGATCGCGTGCAGGGTACGGTGAACTGGATGGCAGGAGGTTTTGCAGGGCGGAGCTGGAGTCATGCGGAGATGGTTCTCCCCTACACACTCATCGGTATTGCCGGAGCGCTACTCGGCAGTCGCTGGCTGAACGCCCTGCAGCTCGGCGAGGAGACGGCACGGAGCCTCGGCGTCAATGTCGCACGCGCCCGCCTTATCCTCCTCGTGCTTGCCGCGTTGCTCGCCGCATCCGCTGTCAGTGCTGCAGGCATGCTCGGCTTTGTTGGACTCGTCGTTCCGCATATCGTGCGCCTCTTGACCGGCTCTGACTTTGACTGGCTCCTGCCGGCGTCAGCACTCTGGGGGGCAGCGCTTGTCGCCGGTGCGGATGCTGCGGCACGCGTCGCTTTTGCACCGGTCGAAGTTCCGGTCGGCGTATTCATGTCCTTTCTAGGCGCGCCGTTCTTCCTCTACCTGCTCAAAAAGAGCATGCGAAGGGAGTGACGTTATGGAAGAACTGCTGCGGGCACACGCTCTTTCGCTCAGCTACGGGAGCACGGAGATCATACATGCGGTCGATGTCTCCATACACCGCGCGGAGATCGCTGCAATCATCGGCCCCAACGGCTCAGGCAAGTCGACACTTCTAAAGGCGCTTGCCCGCCTCCTCAAGCCGCACAGCGGGACAATTGAGTTCCTGGGAACAGATATATGGAGAAAAAGCGAACGGGATATTGCACAGAAGATCGCCTTCCTGCCCCAGAGTGCAGAACCGCCCGGCGATATTACAGTACTCGACCTCGTTCGCATGGGACGCCTGCCGCATCGAAAATTCTGGGACATGTTCTCCAAAGAGGACGAGGAAATATGTCGTGAGGCATTGGCACGAACAGGCATGGAGCCCCTCGCCATGCGCCCAATCCGCGCGCTCTCCGGCGGCGAACGTCAGCGTGCGCGTCTTGCGATGGCACTTGCACAGCAGCCGGAGGCGCTCCTCCTCGACGAGCCAACTACGTATCTCGACATCCGCCATCAGCTTGCGCTCATGGAGCTTGTGGAAAATCTCCACGAAACACTCGGTCTCACCGTCATTATGGTTCTGCACGACCTCAACCAAGCCGTGCGCTATGGTGAACGTCTCATTGCCGTTCATGCGGGCAAGATCATCGCGGACGGATCCCCAAACGACGTCTTCACGCGCGAACTTGTGCGTGATCTCTACGGTGTCGAGAGCCGCGTCAGCGATGTTGAGATCGCTGGGCGGCACACGAAACTCTGCCTCCCGGAGCGCGTTGCCCGGAGAGCACACGAACATTGAGCGCCGAAATCTCAGAGAATTACTTTAGAAAGTTATCACTTTCGGAGGTGTTTATGCGAAAAATCGGTATCATTGCAGCATTTCTCTGCCTCGCGGCAGCTGCCATCTTTCTCCTTTGGCCTTCGGCACAGGCACCGCCGGAGCCAAAGGAACGCACGGTGACGGACAGCACGGGACGCACGGTCACACTTCCGTCACATCCGCAGCGCGTTGTCATCCTCAACCCGTCGAACCTCGACCTCTACGTCGCAGCGGGCGGCGCCGACAACATCGTTGGAAAGCCGACGTCGCAGACGCTCTCGGAGACGGTCAAGGAAAAGACGGCAGCCGCAGAGGAGGTCGGCATCATACACCAGCCCGACATTGAGAAGATCCTCGCGCTGCAGCCCGATCTCGTCATCGGCACGAACGTCCCCTTCCATACGGGGCTTGTGGAGACACTCGGCAATGCCGGCGTACCGCTCTACATACAGGCGCTCGACGACGTCCCTTCCCTGCTCTCCACACTTGATTTCTATGGAAAACTCACAGGACATGAAGAGGACGCGCGTACACAGGCAGCAGTGATTCAGGAGAAACTCGATGCTGTAAAGACGCGCGCGGAGGGTCGCACACCGCCAAAGAATCTCCTCGTCTTTGGTTCGCCCGACAGCTTTAACATGGGCACATCGAAATGCTTTACCGGCGGTCTGATCGACATGCTCGGCGGCGGCAATATTGCCGACCGGGCAGAGGGGGACGGCGGTTATCTGCCGCTCTCCATGGAGTTCGTCGCGCGCGAGAATCCCGCCGTGATCTTCATCATCGTGCACGGTCCCGCAGAGACGCTCGAACCCAAGATGCGCCGCGACCTGCAGGAGAGCGAGGCATGGGCAGATGTCGACGCTGTAAAGAACGGGCGTGTCTATGTACTCCCGTACGAACTCTTCGCCGTGAATCCCGGCGTCCGCGCCGCGGATGCACTCCAGACGATCGCGGATATCATGTATCCAACGCCGCAGTGAAGGGAGTGATTGACAAAGGAAAAAGACGTGCTTTCAGGAGAGCAAAACGAGGCGGCAGCGGCGATGTGCAAAAATTTCGCACGTGAAGTTTTTGCACACGCCATGTTTGATATATAGTGATAGGAGATAGAACAATGTCACACAAGCACACACGGAAGAGCATTCTTCTGACCGCAGCCGTACTGAGTACAGTAACCGTGCCCGCCTGCGCAGCCGCTCGCGATGGTGGAACATCTGTCGTTACAGATAAAGTCATTGTCACAGCGTCCCGCACAGAGCAGGAGGTCAAGGAGACCCCGAGCGCCGTCGAGGTCATCACACGCGCAGACATTGACAAAATGGGTGCAGAGAGCCTCGCACAGGCACTGAAGCTCGCGCTCGGCATCGACATACAGGAAAACGCAATGGTCGGCAATCGCTCCGCCCTCCGCGGCATGAACACGAACCAGACGCTCATCCTCATCGACGGGCGCCGTGTCCGTACGGAGAACACGAGTGAGACGATGAACTACTATGAGCTGCAGCGCGTCAACATGGACGACGTGGAACGGATCGAGATCGTGCGCGGCGCGGTCAGCTCCCTCTATGGCTCAGAAGCGCTCGGCGGCGTCATCAACGTCATTCGGAAGCGCCCCGCCGAGGCGCAGACCTCTGTTACGCTCGACTGGACAACGCGCCAGAACGATCAAGGCCTCCGCCTCGACTCCGGCAAGGTGGGCAAATGGGCATTCAGCACAAGCTTCAAGCACATAGGCGTGCGGGAGCGCGGCACGGACAGCATCAGCAATATGTACGGTAAGAAGTATTTCTTCAACATCGACGGCCGTATGGAGATAACAAAGGACAAACATCTCGATGTCTTCTTTGATTATCTGAAGGAAGACCTCGATATGAAGGACTCTGCCACGCAGAAAACAACCTACGACCATGACCGCATCACGACGGGCGCAAAGTATTCGGGACGCGACAACCGCGGCGACTATGAGATGCAGGTATACTATACCTATTTCGACAAAAACCAGCGGACAAGAAAACGTGCCGACAGCGCACTCAGCAGCTTTGACGATATGACGTACAATTCGCTGATCTTTGACGGCAGGCGTTCCATACAGCTCGCTCCAAACCACCTGATGACCGTCGGCGGCGAATACCGCAAGGAGGACTATGAAAGTACACGCATCAAAGGCTCCATGACAACAACGCTTGAGGGTGTGACCAATCAGCTCGGCGACAGCTCGATGGATTTTGCCGCACTTTATGTGCAGGATGAGTGGCTCGCCAGCCCGCGCTGGACGATCATCCCGTCTGTGCGCTGGGATCACAGCGACGTATTCGGCAGCGAGGTGACGGGAAAGCTCGGCACAACCTACAAAATAAACAAGGGGCTACGCTTCAAAGCGAACGTCGGCAGTGCCTACCGTGCCCCAACCGCGAGCGAACTCTACTTTGACTGGCGGCATACACCGGCTCGAAAAATAAATGTCCATATTGTTGGAAATCCCGATTTGAAGCCCGAAAAGGCGCTGAACTTCGACCTTGGAATCGAGGGCGAGCGTGGCAAGACCTTCGGTAAGCTCACGTACTTCCACAACAAGGTGGAAGACTTGATCAACGTCAACGTAGTCAATACCGTCATCCCCGGTCCCCCGCCGCCTGCTATCCTCTCAACCGGTACCTATCAGAACATCGACAGCGCCACGATTCAGGGCGTCGAGCTTGAGGCAAAGCAGGATCTCGGCAGTGGTTTCGCCCTGCGTGGACTCTATACCTACCTCGACGCGCAGGACGATAAGACCAACACGCGCCTGACGGGACGCGCCCGCCACAAGGCAAGCCTCCAGCTCAGCTACGATGACCAGCGGCACGGTTGGAACGCGACGCTCTGGCAGGACTGGACCGCCGGCTATCGCTATGCGGAGCAGGTCGGCAGGCGCACCGTTTATAAGGACGCGGCTCTCGCACTCACGAACTTCGTTGTCACCAAGAAGTTCAACGAGCAGTTCAGCGCCTACCTCGGCGTCGACAACATCTTCGACAAGGAGAGCGACGCACTTGCCTACGACGGCCGCATCTGGCGCGGCGGCGTACGCATGACCTTCTAAACAGACACAGTAAAGCAATTAAAAATGGGGCTGCTGCACATTCTTTTCGTGCAGCAGCCCCGTTTCAATTGCTTTAGGAAGCACTGATAAATTCAGCACTGCCATCTTGGCGCATCCTTTTCGCCCTGCCTGTGTCAACAAATCCTCCACATAGCGGGCGGCTATGCGTCCGGTTTGTTTCCTTGGCAGGACAAAAATTCTCCACCAACCTGACAGACTGCATTTTATCAGCGATTCCTTTATCTCATAAACGTATAGACCGCAATGTTGCTGAAGATCGAGAGAGGCTCTGCCCAGACGCCGATGATGAGCGAGAAGGCGACGGCGACGACGCCCATCGCACTCGCGGGAAGCGGCAACCGCAGATGCTCCTCTGCGACCTTCTCCCCCTCCTCGACATCGCGGAACATCTCCTTGATGACGAGCAGGTAGTAGTAGACGGACATCATCGACATGACGAAGCCGACACCCGCGAGCCAGAGATAGCCCGCATCAATCGCTGCCGAGAAGATGTAGATCTTCCCGACGAAGCCCGCCGTCGGGGGGATGCCCGCCATCGTGAGGAGTGCGACCATCAGGATGCCCGCCGGCAGCAGGGAGTCCTTCGCAAGTCCGCGCACACTCCTAAAGTCCGCGCCGCCGCGTTTCGTCTCAAGGTAGGATACTGTGACAAACGCGCCGACATTTGCAAAGACGTAGACCATCGTATAGAAGAGCACCGCCTTGATGCCCGCCGCGTTCGTCGCGACCATCGCGGTCATCATGTAGCCTGCCTGTGCAATCGACGAGTAGGCAAGCATGCGCTTGATATTCGTCTGGCGGAACGCCATGAGGTTGCCGCCGACCATCGAGACCGCCGCGAAAATCGCGAGCAGATGCGCCCAGTACGCCGAGAGTGCGGGAAATGCGACGAAGAGGACGCGCAGCAGGATCGCAATGCCCGCCGCCTTCGAGCACATGGCAAGAAGTGCCGTCACTGGTGCGGGTGCGCCTTCATATACATCCGGCGCCCAGAGATGGAACGGGATGATCGAGAGTTTGAAGAAGAAACCGGCAAGGATAAAGACCACGCCGATCAGCCCGAGTGAAAAGACCAGCCCAAGCCCCTGTGCAATCTCCTGAAACACCATCGTCCCCGTCATGCCGTAGACGAGACTCATGCCGTAGAGCAGCACCGCTGTCGAGCCGGAGCCAAAGACGAGGTACTTGATGCCCGCCTCCGCCGAAAATGGTGAATCCGTACGGATGGCGACGAGCGCGTAGAACGAAATCGTCATGAGTTCCAGCCCGACGAACGCCGTCATCAGGTCGTTCGCCGAGGCGAGGACGCACATGCCGAGCAGCGCCGAGAGCAGGAGCAGATAGAACTCGCCCTTGTGGCGAAGCGTCTGCTCCACGTAGTCCGCCGCAAAGATGACAGTCGAGAGAATCCCGATGATGAAGAGGATCTTGAAGAATACGGAGTAGCCGTCCACGATGTAAAGACCTGCATAGAATGCGGTCGCACCGCCATCGGGCGGGTACATGCCCACGGCAAGCGCGAGCACACCGAGAAGCCCTGCAACGGTCAGCCAGACCACGGGGCAGCGCGGCGCGTCCTTTTTGAGGACGAGATCGGTAACGAGCACCACCGCCATCAGTGCGGCGATTCCGATCTCCACGGAGATCGCGGTAAAATTCATCGCTTGCAGCATCAGTGCCCACCTCCTAAGATTGTCGGCGCATCCTGAATCAGTTCAAAGAGCGGCGCGAGCGGGGCAACCCCCGTATCCACGACATTCATGAGCAGTCCAGGGAACACACCGAATCCAACGAGGAACACACCGAGCACGACAAGCGGCACGATGTCGATCCTGCGCTCATCGGGGAATTTCGCAAAGCGTTCCACACGCGGCCCGAAGAGCACGCGTGCGAGCATGCGCAGGACATAGAATGCCGTGAAGATGATGCCCGAGACGGCAATCACGGCAATCACGGGATAGACCTCGATGATGCCGACGAAGATCGTGAACTCCGGGATAAAGCCGATCAGCCCCGGCAGCCCGAGCGAGCAGAGCCCCGCGAGCATAAAGCCGACCGTGATGTGCGGCATATGATGTGCCAGTCCCCAGAGGTCGCCGACGCTGCGCAGCTCCGTCTTCTCATAGACATAGCCGACCTGCGAGAAGAAGAGCGCGAGCATAATGCCGTGCGCCACCATGTAGGCAACCGCACCGCTCACACTCACGACGTTCAGCGCCGCAAAGCCGAGCAGGACGTAGCCCATGTGGGAAACCGATGAATACGCAATCATATACTTGATGTCGCGCTGCGCGAGTGCAATGTAGGACGCATAGATGACGTTGATCATCGCAAGCACGGCGATCACGGGTGCCCAGAACTTTGCACCGAGCGGCAGGATAAAGAAGCCGATACGGATGAGCGCGTAGCCCCCGATCTTTTTCAGCACGCCCGCGTTGATCATCGAGATTGCCGTCGGGGCGCCTGCATAGCCATCGGGTGACCAGATGTGAAACGGGAACATTGAGAGATGCGAGCCGAAGCCGACGAGCAGGAGGAAGAATGCCGTGATCTGCACCTCCCACGAGATATGTCCCATGAGTGCGGCAGCAGCAAGTGCCTCGAAATCGAACGTGCGCATCCCCGACTCGTACGCGCTCACATACAGGAGGAGCACACCGAGCAGCATGAATGCCGAGCCGACAAGGAGGAAGATCGTCATCTTCATCGCCGCGTGCTCTTTGCTCACGCGCTCCGACGAGCCCCAGATGAGCACCATCAGGTACGCTGGAATGACGACCATCTCACAGAGTACGAGGAAGAAGAAGAGGTCACGCACGAGGAATGCCCCCGACACGCCCGCAATGACGATGAGGAGGAGCACAAAATACTCCTTCACACGCTTCTCTATATTCCACGAGCTGTAGATTGCGGCAAGTCCCACGACACTCGATAGGAGCAGCATGGGCAGCGAGATTCCGTCAACGCCCAGAGAGTAAGCGACGCCGAGATCCGTGATCCACGGGATATACTCCGTGTACTGCATCCCGCCGCGCGCCATATCATAGTCCGCGTAGACAAAGAGCGTGAGGATGGTCGCGACCATCATCGCGAGCGCCGAGAGCTGACGAATGGTGTCGTGCAGCCGCCCCGGCAGCAGTGCAATGATGAGCGCCGCCACAAGCGGGGTCAGGAGGATAACCGAGAGAATCGGAAACGTCATCATCGGAAAGCACCTCCCCAGTAGGCGATGATCTGAACCGCCCAGTAGAGGGCATAGCACAGAAGAATCAGAACGCCCGTATAGAACACGACAACGTACCGCTGTGCCTGTCCGTTCGCGGACTCCGTGAGCAGGTCGCTCGTCGCGAGCGCATACGCACCGAGGCCGATCATGATGTTGTCGAAGATCTTCTCATCGACCCATCGGAGCACAAGCGCTGTGCCGTAGACGAGCCGCTCGCGGAAATAGCCGTACAGCTCGTCAATGTAGAACTTGTTGTAAATGACGCGATAGAGGAAGCCGAAGCTCCGCGCGCGCATTGCCGCGCGCAGGCTGTGCCGTCCGTAGATCTGGTACGCCGTCGCAAACGCGATGAGCGCGAGCACGGTACTCGTCCCCGCGACCGTCCAGTCAATCGGCGCATGATGCGGTACGCCCGCATTGATCCAGACGGCAAAGTCACCGAAGTAGCCCCACATGCCGCTCACAATCGTGAGCAGTGCGAGCATGATCATCGGCCAGCGCATGAACGCGTCGACCTCGTGCGCCTCATATTTGCTGCGGCTCTCGCCGAGGAATGCGACGATGAGGAGGCGCGCCATGTAGAACGCCGTGAGGAAGGACGTGACGGTTGCCATCACGTAGAGCGGGGTGCTCGCGTGCATGACCGCCGCGAGGATCTCGTCCTTTGAGAAGAAGCCCGAGAACGGCGGGATGCCCGAGATGGCGAGGACGCCGATGAGCATTGCGGCAAAGGTGAGCGGCATCTTTTTCCACAGGCCGCCCATCTTCGTGATGTCCGTCTCATCGTGGAGCGCGTGCATGACGGCACCGGCACAGAGGAAGAGCATCGCCTTGAAGAAGGCATGCGTCATGAGGTGGAACATCGACGCGGAGAACGCCCCGACACCGACGGCGAGCATCATGTAGCCGAGCTGACTGATGGTCGAGTACGCGAGCACGGATTTGAACTTTCGCTGCGTCACGGCGATGATTGCTGCAAAGAGCGCGGTGAATGCGCCGAGCCCCGCGATAAAATCCATCACGAACGGCGACTCACTGAAGATGAAGAACGCACGCGCGACGAGGAATACGCCCGCCGCGACCATCGTCGCCGCATGGATGAGCGCGGAGGTCGGCGTGGGGCCTTCCATCGCGTCGAGCAGCCAGACGTGCAGCGGGAACTGACCCGACTTTCCGATCGGCCCCATAAAGAGCAGGAGTCCGATCACCGTCAGGAAGCCAGTCCCCGCGACGAGGACGTACGGCGGCACGAGCATGCGCAGCTCGATGAAGTCCATCGTGCCGAAGGTCATCTGCACGAGCAGGATGCCGACGAGCATACCGAAGTCGCCGATGCGCGTCGTGATGAACGCCTTTTTCGCCGCCTCGCGCGCGGATACCTTGTGATAGTAGAAACCGATGAGGAGGTAGGAGCAGAGTCCGACGCCCTCCCAGAAGACATAGAGCTGGAGGAAGTTGACCGAGACGACGAGTCCGAGCATCGCTGCCGAGAACAGCGAGATGAACGCGAAGAAGCGCCCCATCCCCTCGTCGTGCTCCATATAGCTCACGGAGTAGATATAGACCAGCAGCGAAACCAGCGTCACAATGACGAGCATCATCGCCGTCAGCGGATCGATGAGCACGCCCATCGTCAGCTTCACATCGCCGATCTGTGCCCAGAGCGTCTTCATCACATACGGATCGTTCATCGTGATCTGATAGTTCACGGTGGCAAGCGCGACAAAGACGGAGAACGCAAATGCGAGCGACATCATCGTAATCGCAATTGCTGCGGAGAGATTCTTTTCCTGCCGCGTGAACGGTCCGATGATGAGAAATGCCAGTGCGGGGAAGAGCGGGATCAGATAGGCATGCGTGAGTGCAAATGTAAACATATCTCTCCCCTCCCCTAGTCTCTGAGCGTATCCAGTTCATCGACATTCGTCGTGAAGCGGATCTGATACAGGCGGAATGCGAGGGCAAGCCCGACGGCGATCTCGGACGCGGCGACCGCAATCGAGAAGAGTGCCATGAGCTGTCCCTCCATATTGTGTGCATAGAAGCGGTCGAATGCGACGAGGTTGATGTTCACCGCATTGAGCATCAGCTCCACGCACATGAGAATCGGGATGATGCCGCGCCGCGTGAGCAGACCGTAAAGTCCGATACAGAAGAGCACGGCGGCGACAAAGAGCAAATCTGGCAGTCCAATCATGCCGTATCCCCTCCCCTCGCAAGGACAAGTGCCCCGACCATCGCGACGAGCAGCAGCACCGCCACGATCTCAAACGGCAGGACGTACGTGCCGAGCATCAGCCGCGCAATCTCCTGCGCCCCTGTCGGAGTCGCAAGAGCCCCATCCGGCAGCGGTGAGAGCACGATGCCAAGTCCCATGAGGAAGAAGAACCCGCCCGCGAGCAGCCCCGTCACCACGCGGCGAAAGAGCTTCTGCGAGGGGTTCGACTGCGCCATCGAGTCGCGCCGCGTCAGCATGATTGCCATGATGATGAGGACGGCGACCGCCCCGCTGTAGACCATCAGCTGCACCGCGCCGAGGAACTCCGCACCGATATAGAAGTAGATCGCGGCCACACCGATAAAGGAGAGCACAAGGAAGAGCGCGCTGTGCACGACGTTCGGGGACAGCACGACACCGAGTGCGCCGATGATCGTCACTGCCGCTAGAAAATAGAATACGATACTCATGCCGTCCCTCCTTCCTTCGATTCTGCCTTGGCAGGTGCTTTCGCTGCCGCAGGTTTTTCTGCGGGCTTCGCAGCAGCTTTCTCAGCCGTCTCCGGATTCTCCGCCGCCGCCTTCTCCGCCTCGGCTTTTGCCTTCGCGGCGGCCTCCGCCTTTGCCTTGGCAGCGGCTTCCTTCTTCGCCTTTTCCTCCGCCGCCTCGACTTCGACCTGCGCGAGGAATTCCTCCAGATCCGCGCGATCCTTGTCCGTCATCGCATCGTGGGTCATGGTCTCCTTGCTCCATGTGGAGATCGCGTAGTCCTTGTCCCAGACGAGCGTATTCACGGGGCAGACCTCCACGCAGAGATTGCAGTAGAGACAGCGTCCGGACTTGTGCACATAGGACTTCATGTGACGTTTTTTCTTTGCATCTTGCACGATCTCAAGATCGAGTGCCTTGTTCGGGCACGCGTTCGCACACATCGAGCAGCCGATGCAGACGCGCCAGTCCATCGCGAGGTTGCCCCCGCGGAAATTATCCGTCATCGGAAGTTTCTCCTCGGGGTAGCAGAAGGTCTCCTTCTTGCCCCAGAGATGCTTCCACGTGACGCTCATGCCTGTCAAGAGGCCTTTTCCAAACATCGCAGCCCCTCCTTTAGACAATACCGACGAGATACATCCCGATCCCCGTCAGGAAGACGTTGAGAATCGAGAGTGGCACGAGCACCTTCCAGCCGAAGGTGAGAATTTGATCCACGCGCGTGCGCGGGAACGTCCAGCGGAACCACATGATGAGCAGCACCATGAGCACCGCCTTCAGCCCGAACCAGACGAAGCCAGGCAGGAACGACGGGCCGCTGTAGCCGCCGAGGAAGAACGTCGTCGCGAGAATCGCCGCCGTCAGGAGGTTCGCGTACTCCGCGAGGAAGAACAGCGCCCAGCGCATCCCCGAGTACTCCGTGAACGGCCCCGCGATGATCTCCGACTCGCCCTCCACGAGGTCGAACGGCGTGCGGTTCGTCTCCGCGACCGCCGCGATCAGAAAGATGATGAACGCGAGCGGCTGCATGAAGATGAACCAGCTGCTGTTTGCCTGCATCTGCACGATGTCGTCCAGACGCAGCGAGCCGGTCAGCATGACAACGCCGAGCAGCGAGAAGAGCAGCGGCGCCTCGTAGCTGAGCATCTGCCCGACGATGCGCATGCCGCCGATGAACGAGTATTTATTGTTCGACGCATAGCCGCCCATGAGGAACGGCAGCACCGCCTGTCCCGAGACGGCGAACAGCAGGAAGACACCCACGTTCACGTCTGCGAGCACCGCGCCCGCATCGAACGGGAAGAACGCATAGACGAGCGCCGCAGGCACGAAGAGCAGCGCGGGCGAGAGCGCCCAGACCACCTTGTCCGCACCGGCGGGCATGATGTCCTCCTTGCTCATCAGTTTCAGCATATCCGCAATCGGCTGAAGCAGACCGAAGCGTCCGCCGACGCGGTTCGGACCAATGCGCACTTGAATGAACGCACAGATCTTGCGCTCCGCATAGGTAAAGACAATCGCCGCCATCGAGATGATCCCGAGCAGGATTGCGATGCCGACGAAGGTCATGACAAGGTCAACCACAAACGGGATCGGCACAACACTGTAAACAGCAGCGCGCAGCGTGAGCGCAATCGCTCCCAAGAAAGAAAGTTCCATTATTTTCCTCCTTTCTCAGCAGTCCACTTCGCCCATGATCGGGTCGATGGATGAATACGCGGCGACCGAGTCACCGATGAACATGCCGCGACACATCGCGTCGAGCCCCTGCATATTGACGAACGAGGGGCGGCGGATGTGGATGCGGTAGGGCTTCGTCGTGCCGTCGCTGACGATGTAGAAGCCGAGCTCGCCGCGCGTGCCCTCCGTGCGGCTGAACACCTCGCCCTTCGGGGGCTTGATGACCTTCGGCACCTTCTTCGCCATGTAGTCGCCCTCGGGCAGACCGTCGATCGCCTGACGGATAATCTTCGCACTCTCGGCGATTTCACTCAGCTTCACCATATAGCGATCCCAGTTGTCGCCGTTCTTGCCGACGGGGATGTCAAAGTCAAAATCATCGTAGACGCTGTAGCCGTCCACCTTGCGCAGGTCGAAGGCAAGCCCCGTTGCGCGCAGATTCGGCCCCGTCATATTGAAGGAAAGCGCCTGCTCCGTCGTCAGCGGGGACGTGCCCACAATGCGGCGGACGAAGATTTCGTTGCCCGTCAGCAGCTTGTTGTACTCCTCGAGGAATACAGGTACCTCGTCGAGAAATGCGCGGATCAGCACCTCCGCCTCGGGCGTGAGATCCTCCTTCACACCGCCGATGCGGATGTAGTGGAAGGTCTGACGCGCGCCGCAGACGAGGTTGAAGATGTCGAGGATCTTCTCGCGGTCGCGGAAGCAGTACAGCATGCCCGTCGACGCGCCGAGATCGTTTGCAAGCGTCCCGATGAAGATAAGGTGACTGTTGATGCGGTTCAGCTCCGCCATAATGACGCGGATATACTCCGCGCGCGGCGTCGTCTCGATGCCCGCGAGCTCCTCAACCGCAAGCGCATAGCCGAAGTTGTTGTTCATCGCAGAGATGTAGTCGAGGCGATCTGTATAGGGCAGCCCCTGCACATACGTCCGATCCTCGAGCAGCTTTTCGATGCCGCGATGCAGATAGCCCATGATCGGCGTCGCCTTTACAATGCGCTCGCCGTCCAGTTCCAGCTGCACCTGCAGCACACCGTGCGTCGAGGGGTGCTGCGGCCCCATGTTGAGCGTATAGGTCTCGCTTCTGACCATCAGTACCCCTCCTTCCGAATGCGCGGAATGTTCGGCGGGGGCGGCGGGACAAAGTCCTTGCGCAGCGGGTGCCCGACGAAATCATCGCGGTGGAACACGCGCCTGAGATCGGGATGTCCCGTGAACGTGATTCCCATGAGGTCATAGACCTCGCGCTCCTCGAACTCCACACCGGGGAATACTGCCGTTGCCGATGGAACAACAGGCGCATCGTGCGGCAGCGTCACCTTCACCGTCAGCCAGTGCATATGCACGGGTGAAAAGAGATGGTAGACCATCTCGAAACGATCCTTCCAGTCGACCGCCGTCACATTCTCCATACGCGTCAGCTGCAGATTGCTGTCGTCGCGCAGAAACGCCAAGAGTGCAAGCAGCTCGTCCGCACCGATATAGAGGACGGGACGCTCCGTCTCTGCATCATAGTCTGCATTCGGAAAGGCAAGCTTGATGCCGGCAAGTGCCTCCGCAGATAAATAATCATTTCTCATGCGTTCACCGCCTTCGCTGCCGCCTGCTCTGCCCGGTACGCGCGCTCTGCCGCCACGCGCTCGGGGTGGAGAATCTTCTCACGCAGCTTCAGCATCCCGTCGATCAGCGCCTCGGGGCGCGGCGGGCAGCCCGGAATGTAGACATCCACGGGCAGGATCTCATCCACGCCCGGCACGACCGCATAGGAGTCCGCAAAGGGGCCGCCCGCAATCGTGCACGCCCCCATTGCGATCACATATTTGGGCTCGGGCATCTCCTCGTAGAGGCGCACAATCGGATCTGCCATCTTCCACGTCAGCGTACCCGCGACGATGAGCAGATCCGCCTGACGCGGACAGGGGCGGAACACCTCGTAGCCGAAGCGCGCGAGGTCGAACCTCGCTGTTGCCGTACTCATCATTTCGATTGCACAGCAAGCAAGCCCCGAGGAGAGCGGCCAGATGGAGCTGGCATGTGCCCAGCGCAGGAGCTCATCGAGTTTTACCACGAAGACATTGTGCCGCAGACTTTCGGGAACGCGATCCGCTATCTCCATGAGAGATCCCCCTTTCGCCACGCATAGCCGAGTCCGAGTGCGAGAATCCCGACGAAGACGAACATCTCGAGCAGCGCGAACAGCCCGAGCATCTGGAACTCCACCGCCCACGGATAGAGGAACACCGTCTCGATGTCAAACACAATGAAGAGCAGCGCGTAGAGGAAATACCCCGCGCGGAACTGCACATACGGCGAGCCGATCGGGTCGACGCCGCACTCGTAGGGGATGTATTTCTGCGGCGACGGCTGCTTCGGCTGCAAGAGAAACGCAGGACCGAGCGCCATGACGGGGAACAGCAGCGCCACCACGAGAAAAATTCCCAGACTTCCAAACTCTCCCATACACAGACCTCCTTAATTGAAGCATTAAATAAATACATAGGAAAAATAAATAATCAGAAACAATAATTGTCAGGCAAAAAAATTATGCCGGAAGAAGCGACACTAGATAAAATTTATAATTACTGGAATAGACAATAAAATCTATATATAATATACTCGAAAAGCATTTCTTTTACAAGGCAAACGACGAAAAAACTTCCTTATATATTACTTGAAAAATATTATCGTTTCGCGTACCGCCGCATCATTTGAAAGAAACGACTTTTCCTGCTATAATCATAAACGATAGCGGAGGCGGCTTCCGTAACAGAAGCAACAATGCCTCCATCCAGAAGGAGTATTTTCAGCATGCTGTTACACCGTAAATCCGTCGAGCTGCTTGCCCCCGCCGGCACATGGGACGCCATGACCGCAGGCATTGCAGCAGGTGCGGATGCCGTCTATCTCGGCGGCAAACATTTCAATATGCGCCTGCATGAGGGCGATTTCAACTTTGATGACGAGCGCCTGAAGGAGGCAGTCGCCTATGCGCACGCACATGACGTGGAGCTCTATATCACGCTCAACAACCTCATCAGCAACGAGGAGCTGCCCGCGCTGCGCGACTACCTTGCCTATCTCGATGAGATTCGCCCCGACGCGATCCTCGTGCAGGATTTCGCCGTGCTCGAGCTCGTACACGAGATGGGCATCACCGTTCCCCTGCACACGTCCGTCATGATGAACACGCACAACGAGCACGCGATCGAAAAGCTCAAGGAGTACGGCATCACGCGCATTGTCGTCGGCAGGGAGATGACGCTCTCCGAGCTGGCGCTCTTCCGCGCGCGCACGGGCATTGAGGTCGAGTACTTCATGCACGGCGACATGTGCATCTCCGAGAGCGGACAGTGCATCCACTCGGGCGTGCTCTTCGGACAGAGCGGCAACCGCGGGCGCTGCATGAAGATCTGCCGCTGGCCGTTCTCCCTGATCGACGAAAATACGGGCGAGGTGCTCGACGCGGACAGCCCCGGCCCCTACAAGCTCGCGTTGAAGGATATGTGCATGTACCGCTCCATCCCCGCGCTCATACAGGCGGGGGTCTATTCGTTCAAAATCGAGGGGCGCATGCGCTCGCCCGAGTTCATCGGACGGCTCGTCTCCACCTACCGCAAGGCGATCGACACCTACATCGCCGACCCGAACGGCTACACAACGGATGAGGAGGGCTGGCGCACACTCTACGAGAACCGCGTGCGCGACTACACGACGACGTTCGCATTCGGTCAACCCACCGCTGTCGACATTGGCATGACGGGCGAGCGCGAGCCGCGCTTCTTCAGTCAGGCAGTCGAAGAGGCGGGCTTTGCCGACGAGGTGCTGCGCGCCGAGTGCCCCATCGAAAAGGAGAATGCCCCGAGCCGCCATCTGAGCGTGCGCGTCGGCACCGTGGAGGCAGCGCGCGCGGCAGTGGACGCAGGTGCGGACACGATCTACGTCGGCGGCGAGGCATTCCGCCCCCACCGCCCGTGGAAGCTCACGGACTACGCGGACATCGTGCGCTATGCGGCGGGGCGCACGCGTGTCGTCGTGAACACGCCGCGCACGACCATGCGGCGTGAGTGCGGCGAGCTCGAGCAGTTCTTCGCCGCGCTGAACGATCTCGGCGTGGACGGTCTGCTGGTCGGCAACCTCGGCACGCTGAAGCTCGCGCGCACACTCACGAAGCTGCCCGTGCAGGCGGATCATTCGTTCAACATCTTCAACCACCTCGCCGTCACCTTCCTCAAGGAGAACGGACTCACGATGGCGACCGCCTCCTACGAGCTGTCCTTTCAGCAGCTGCGCGAGATCGTCGAGAACGCCGTCCTCCCCATCGAGGCGGTCGTCCACGGCGCATACGAGTCGATGATCTGCGATTACAACTTCCCCGCGATGTCCCTGCCGAACTACAGCGACCTCGCCGCGCCGGAGCTACTCGACAGACTCTATGCATTCCGCGACGAGGCGGGCGGCGTGCACTCCATCCGCATCGACCAGTACGGGCGCAACCACATCTACTTTGCGAAGGATCTCGCGCTCTATCCCTACCTTGAGAAATTCAGCGGACTCGGTTCATACCGCATCGAGGCACAGGACTACACGGCGGAGCAGACGGCGGTGATTGTCCGCATCTACCGCGCCGCGCTTGACCGCCTTGCTGCAGGCAGTGACGGCTATCGGGCGGAGGACTTTGACCGCCTCACGGAGATTGCGCCGCGCCCCTTGGGGATCGGCACCTACCGTTTCCGCCAGAGCCGCAATTCCATTTGAACACCATAGAAAGCGTATTTCATGAACATCGACTCATCGAACGAGAACGGATACATCGGCGCAGCTGCCATCCTGGAAAAGAAGAAGAAATACATCATGCCCTGCCTCGGGCATTTCTACAGCGAGCCGCGCCAGATCGTGCGCGGTGAGATGCAGTACCTCTACGACAGCGAGGGCAGACGGTATCTCGACTGCTTTGCGGGCGTCTCCGTCATCAACTGCGGGCACTGCAACCCCGCGATCAACGCCGCCGTCACGGAGCAGCTGAACACGCTCCAGCACGTCTGCAACATCTACCTCACAGAGAACTTCGTCAACCTTGCCGAGCAGCTCGCGCGCATCACGCCGGGGCGGCTGCAAAAGTCGTTCTTCTGCTCCACGGGCACAGAGGCGAACGAGGGTGCAGCACTTCTCGCCCAGATTGCCACGGGCAGCAGCGAGTTCATCGCTCTGCGCGGCGGTCTCCACGGGCGCACGAAGCTCACGATGAGCCTCACGGGCATCTCCATGTGGCGCACCGACCCGAATCCCGTCGGCGGCATCCACTTTGTCAAAAATCCCTACTGCTACCGCTGCCCACACAAGCACAGCCCTGAGGAGTGCGGCATTGACTGCACCTACGAGCTCGAGGAGACGATCAAGAGTGCCACCTCGGGGCGACCTGCCGCATTCATTGCAGAGAGCATTCAGGGCAATGCGGGCATCATCGTCCCGCCCAAGAACTACTTCAAGCGCGTCAAGGAAATCCTCGACCACTACGGCGTACTCTTCATCGCGGACGAGGTGCAGACGGGCTTTGCGCGCACGGGCAAGATGTTCGCCATCGAGCATTTCGGCGTTGCGCCCGACATCATGACCGTCGCAAAGGCGCTCGGCAACGGCGCCCCCATCAGTGCCTTCATCGCGACCCCCGAGGTCGCGGATACCTATACGAAGCCCAGCGCCTCCACCCTCGGCGGCAACCCCGTCTCCACGACGGCGGGGCTCGAGGTCATCCGCTACATCGAGGAACACGACCTCATGGGCAACGCCGAGCGGCGTGGCAAGCAGCTGCGCGCGGGACTGCGCGAGATTCAGAAACGCCATCCCATCATCGGCGACATCCGAGGACTGGGGCTGATGGTCGGCGCGGAATTCGTCCACGCGGACAAGTCCCCCGCCGCCGCTGAACTGGACGCGGTGCTCGAGGAGCTCAAGAACAGGGGCTTTATCGTCGGCAAGAACGGCATTGGACGCAACGTCATGGCATTCCAGCCGCCGCTCATCATCACCGAGGACAACATCAGCGACGTGCTCAACGCGCTCGAACTCGTCCTCACAGAGAAAGGACTCTAGGTGCATCATGGCAAAACGATATTATGATCTCACGGTCGCGGGATGCGAGCGCAGACTCACGATCCTCAACCTCAACGAGAACCTTGCCATCGCGGGCTTCATCATGCTTGGCGACGTCGAACTGTGCGAGAGCTGCGCGCGCGAACTCGCGAAAAAGATTCCCGCCGACACAGAGATCATCATGACCGCCGAGACGAAGGGCATCCCCCTCGCGGCGGAGCTTGCGCGTCAGCTCGGAATGCCCTACTACATCACGGCGCGCAAATCCGTCAAGGCATACATGGAAGATCCCATCTGGGTCGAGGACGAGTCAATCACGACGATGGGCAAGCAGCGCCTCTACCTCATGAACACGGACATCGAGCGGATTGCGGGGCGCAAGGTGCTGCTCCTCGATGATGTCATCAGCACGGGCGGCTCGATGACGGCACTCTCCCATCTCGCCGAAAAGGCAGGCGCTCACGTGATTGGACAGGCGGCTGTGCTCGCCGAGGGCGATGCGGCAAAGCGCACGGACATCATCTTCCTCGAAGC
>NZ_CP016201.1:1748780-1775720 GCF_001683335.1 Selenomonas sp. oral taxon 126 | reverse complement strand
CTTTGCAGCGGAGTAGGGAGGCAGCCCTTGCATCAATATCTCTTCTACATCGGCGACTTTCCCATCCGCTCGTACGGTGTCGTCATCTCGCTCTCCATCCTGCTCGCGACGGGCGTCGGCTACTTCCTCGCAAAGGTAGACGGACGCGGCTACGAAAAGCACGTTCCCGATCTCGGCATCTACTGCGGCATCGCGGGTCTGCTCGGTGCGCGCCTCTGGGACGTGTTCTTCTTTGACTGGGACTACTACCAGCACCACCTCACAGAGATTCTGAACGTCTGGCAGGGCGGCATGGCGATCCAGGGCGGTGTCTTTCTCGGTGTGCTCGTCGGCATCCTCTACAGCCGGAAACACAAGCTCGACACCATCCACTTTATGGACATTGCCGCTCCTGCGATTGTCCTCGGACAGGCACTCGGCCGCTGCGCAAACCTCCTCAACGGGGATGCCTTCGGCGCACCGACAGGCAGTAGCTACGGCATCCTCTACCCCGACAGCACCCTCGCGCACCACACCTACGGTGCGCAGCCGCTCTGGCCGGCGGAGGTCTGGGAGGGGCAGCTCGACATCGTCATCTTTGCCCTGCTTCTCATCTTCCGCGCACGCGGACACGCACGCGGACAGTGCTTCGCCCTCTACGTCATGCTCTACAGCCTCGTGCGCTTCGCACTTGAGTACCTGCGCGGCGACTACACGGAGAAGTACCTCGGACTCTTCACAAGCGCCCAAATGACCAGCCTCGGCTTCGGCCTCACCGCCCTCGCCATCTTCCTCTGGCTTGGGATGCGGTCTGCGCCCGCCACGAAAGCAGTGCAGGAAACAGGCGAGCGCAAGAAACCGCGCCGAAAAAAATAAACCTATGTATAAAAAAAACGGCGTTTGCCAAACGGCAGACGTCGTTTTTTCTGTCTAAACTACTGAACATCGTCAAACAAATCCATGCACTTCATACGTAAAGCTCATGCAAACGAGACATGCGGTGCAAGCGGTTGCTTTCCGCTCCTGTGTGTATCTGTCTGCTCAGCATGACGCTCCGATGTTTCCTGTGCCGCAAGCTCTTCTTGAAACCAACCTTCTAGCGCATCATATTCCCTCTTAAATTCGGGATCTTCCATCTTTTTACGATGGTATTCAGCAAAACTCATCATGGTAAGCATCTCCTCTGGTAGTCATCGCGATATTCTTTTGCGCGCGTGATTTCCTGCGCCGGAGTCTGTGTCGTCTTTTTCACAAAGCCATTCGTAAGGACAGCCGTATTTCCGATGACAAAGAAATAAAGTACCCGTGTAATATTCCCGCCGAAAGAAATACGCAGTTCCATAATGCCATCTACAAGTTCCTTCGAGTGCGGAGCACGAAGTTGATGTCCTTTTAGGGAATCACTGATAAAATGAAGTCCGTCAGATTGACGCAGATTTTTTCGTCCGAACTAGGAGGCAAACCGGACGCAGAGTGGTGCTCTGTGGAGGATTTGCCGACGAAGTGCGGGCAAAAAAGATGCGTTAAGATGGCGGTGCTGAATTTATCAGTGCTTCCCTAGTTCCAGCAGATGAATGGTTCTTGCAGCTTTCGCATACATCTTCGCATCAAGAGCGTCCAAAAAATCAGCGACCGGACTCGTACCATCCGCTTTTTCATACAGATCCTATGCTCCCCTCTACGCGCTGCCAAAGCCATACGTCCGCTTCACCATCAGATAGATGAAACAGGGCGCCCCGATCATCGAGATCAGAATGCCGATCGGAAGCTCGGTCTGCGGAATGATAATGCGGCAGAGCACATCTGCCCAGACAAGAAAGATTGCGCCGGAAAGCGCTGCAATCGGCAGCAGTCTCCTGTGATCTGCGCCGACCAGCATGCGGCTGACGTGCGGGACGATAAGTCCGACAAAGCCGATCATGCCCGCTGCATAGACCGCAAAACCAACGAGAAGTGCACTGACCAGCAGATAAACTTGCCGATATCTATGCAGATCCACGCCGAGCGTGATCGCCGTATCATCTCCGAGGAGCATCAAATTCAAAATCTTTGACTGCGTGTAGAAAAAGAGCGGTATGACAATACTCATCGGGATCATCACCTGCAACGTCGACCATTTCGCCCCCGCCATGCTCCCCATCAGCCAGTATGTGATGGATTGGATGCCGTCCTTATCGTTCGCAAAGTAGACAATGAAGCTCGAAAACGCGCTGCATACGGCGCTCAGTGCCATACCCGCAAGCAGGAGCTTCACGGCATTCGCACGCCCGCCCATATTCGCAATAAAGACAATCGCAAGAGATATCGCAAAGGCACCGATAAACGCAGAGATCCCGACGAAGTTCTCACCCAGTGATACACCGACACCAAGCAAAATTGCTGCCGTTGCACCGAGGGATGCCCCCGAGGAAACGCCCAGAATATAGGGGTCGGCAAGCGAATTTTTCACAATCGCCTGCATGATGACCCCCGATATTGCAAGCCCCGCACCAATACACGCAGCCATCAAGATGCGAGGCATACGCAGCAGCCAGACAATATCATGGAGTGCTCCCTGTCCCGCTGCATCAATGGGAATGTCGCTTCGCAGGGAATCATAAACCGCAGATATAATATCACCGACGGACAGGGATACGGTTCCAAACGTCAGAGCCCCTGCCATACTGATAAGCAGAATAATAACCAATTGAATCAGGATGATTGCTTGCTGCAAGTCTGTACGATTCATAATTCCGGATACAACCCCTTTTTGATGGCTCTGATGCCATCCAGTGTATTCACTGCCGGAGTATACATATACCAGAACGGCAGCATATAGATTCTCTGGTTGCGCGATGCCTGCAGTGAATTAAATCGGACATTTTGAAAGAACTGCTCCGATTCCTCGCGATGCCGGGAGTTAAAGTAAACGACAAAAATAACGTCCGGATCCTGTGCCAGCAAATCCTCCGCTCCCACAGATGGACTCTTGACCGGCATATAACCACCCAGACGCCGCACCATATCCCCGACAATCCAACCGTCATCATAGTTCATAATTTCACTTTTACCCACCTCAACAACCATGACATTCTGCTTTTTCTCGTCTGCAACACTCTTCTCGACGGATTCCGTTTCCGCATGAATCGCTGCGATCAGAGCCTCTGACTTCTCCGAAACATCAAATATGCGCCCCATATCGTCCAAAAACTTACACTCGTCCTCGATTGTCCCGCACTTCACCACATGATTGGAAGTTGCAACAATATAGGTATTCACACCGCGCTCCTGCCACCACTCTGTCCGCCCATAGCGTCTCGGTGAAAATGTGGACTTCCATCCCAGAATAAAATCCGGTTGATAGGCAATCGCCTGCTCTCTCGTGATTTCCTGCTGTGAAATATGTCGTATTTTTGCCAGTTCTTCCGGATATTCCTTCTTCAGACGCGCATACGTCTCCCCGGACGTATTTAATGAAGCGCTGAGAATCTTATCCCCCTGCCCAAAGGCCAGCAGCGTCTCCAACGTATTGACCTCATATACGAGAACGCGCGTTGGTATCTTGTCAAACCGAATCCGAACGGACTTCTTCGCTGAGTCAAAGGTCTCAATCTCCACAGGCTCGTATAGGGTTCCTTGTTCGCGCACATCTTGCGGCGAGCATTCCGGAGCGATCTCCCCGCCATTTCTCGCCGCCAAAAAAATTGACAGTCCCGCCATCAGCACAAACAGGATGAGGAGCTTTTTCATATCGTTTGCTTCCTTACGCCAATGAGCGGCAAGCAGTCAAAAATGACGCGCTTGCCGCTCCATATCCTTCCAAGCAATTAGAATTTATACTTCATCCCAAGCATAAAGTGCCTCCCCGGCTGCGGCCAGCTTCCTTTCCCAAGATAGCTGGTATAGACCGTCTCATACGCCTGATTGGTCAGATTCGTGACCGAGGCATATAGGGACAAATCCCTTTGCAGTGCGTAGCTGACATTAAGATCAAGGACAAGCGCACGTCTGCTGGTGTATGCCATCGTGTTGCAGCCCGTGTACCACGTTCCCGCCAGTGAGGTATAAAGTTTTCCATTCTCATATGCCAGATCTGCCGTATATGTGTTCGCGGGACGCAGATGGTTGATCGCCGAATTGACATTTCCCTGCGTCCATTTCAGCTCCGGATCAAACGTCATGCCATCCTTTGCAGAGAATTTATCGAATGCATGGGAATAACTTGCCGTAAAGGTCAAATGCGGACTAAAGCGATGCTGTAGGGAAAGATTGATCGATTTCTTGACCTCCTTCGCGTTGACGCGTTTCAGTTTGAAATCGTGAGCCGCCTTATCCCAAACACTGTATCGAACGATTGCGTTGCTCATATTCGTATAGTCGTAATGAATCGAGGCGGTCGTGTTCGGCGAAAAATCGTGCCGCACGCCAATCGTCCACACATCCCCCTTCTCATCCTGCAAATTCGCCGGATCGGGACCATTCTTTGACGTATAATCAAACGGTTTGAGCGGCCTGTGCACACGACTGTAGCCAAGATACGCACTCGTCCCTTTCTCGAAACGGTACTGCGTATTGAGCGAGGGTGTAATCGTATTCGATGAAGCGCCGCCGACACTGTGAACCCCATCACGCGATATATGACTCACATCACTGTAATGAGCAAAGCGAAGAGACGGCGTCAGTTCCCACCGGTCGGAAAGCATAATTTTATCCTGAACATACCCCACGATCGAATCGCGTTTGACGTTCATCACCTTTCCTGTCCTCACATGCGTGTCATAGTAGTTCGACTGATCGAAAGTCCAGGAAGAAAGGACATCATGCTTGCCAAAGGTCTTGCCCACTTGGACTTGAACCCCTTTGTTTTGCAGTTGATCAAACCAAGACCTGCGCGCCCTCGTTCGATAATTCTTCTTTGCCCACTCACGCCACTCAGGCGTATCCGGCACAGGCGAATCCTCCCGATCACCCGCCCCGAAAGATCCCCAATAGCGCTCATGCTGTTCGTAATATCGAACAAAACTCTCCATGCCATTTTCTCGGTGGAAAATATAGGTCAGATCGAGATTATTCTTGTTGTAGGCATTATAAGCCCCCGTCCACGCCCACATATACCACAGCGTACGATAGCCCGGATTGTCAATATCGCCAGATTTATCATTGTTGAAATAATCATCCTTGATGCGATTCCAATCCGCTGCATTGAAGTACTTATGATCAGGCGCCGTAAGGGGATAGTCCGCATCGCTCTGCATGTGACTGAATGCAGCTCGAAGCGCGTGCGTGGCGTCGATGTCATAATCGACCCGACCGTTGAAGAACGCTTCTTTGTATCCCGTATTGACATACGTATACGTATTGCCGCTAAGCCCGTCCTTGTATCTTGCGTCTCCCCCCAGTTCGCGACCAAGTGTAAAGAAATATTTCAGCTTCCCTTGATCCATACTGCCGCCGTAGTTCAATTTATAATTGTGCCGATTCCACGAGCCGGTAGATATGTCAAGGGAACCGGCGGCATGATCTGTCCCCTTGCGCGTGATGATATTGATAACGCCGCCGGTGGCATCCGAACCGTAAAACGACGCGCCGGGTCCTTTGATGACCTCTATTTTTTCGATGTTATCAATATTCGTAACTTGATTGATGTCTATGACCGACTTCGAAGCACTTGACGACTGCCCCGAAACGACACTGCCCACAGAGTTGTCCATGCGGCGCCCGTCCACGAGCACAACAACACGGTCGTCTCCATTGATTGCCACAATGCTGTGGGTTTGTGTATACTCAAATTCCCCTCCGCGGTACCCCGGCGTCTTGATCTGTACGCCCGGCACTTGCCGCAGCGCATCGCTGAGCTGATCGTAATGACGCTTCTCCAGCATATCCCGATCAATGATATTCACATCGCCGCCCGTCCGATAATAGGACTGCTCCGTTATAACATTGCCAAACGGATCTTTGAGCGCACCTGTGACCTCAATATCCTTTGTCGTATATAAAGTTGACGAATCGTTCTCCTCAACAGAATCACGCGCAGGAATCTCTTGTGCGTGAACATTCACCCCCCCGTACAGGACGGATGACAAGAGAACGCCAAGCGCCGCACCCTCACGAATCTTCTTTCTCATTTGCCGACTCTCCTTTGACGAAACATCCATGAATACATCTATGGAATCGCTGATAAAATGAAGTCCGCCATCTTGGCGCGGCTACATCTATCAGCGATTCCTATACATCACAGACACAATGTCCAAGTACAGGGACGTTCCCGTACTCACATTCTGTTTCCGGTATGACAATACTTCTTAGAAATCATACGCCATAGAAAGTACCAGACTGCGCGGACCATGCATCGAAACAGATTCCGCAACGGCATCTTGAACGACCCAATACTCCCTGTTCAACACATTAAACACATTGAGTCCCACGCGCAGCGCATCTCCATTCGCAAATGTACGCTTGTACTGCGCCCCGAGATCCAGTCGCCACCACCCCGGTACATGCTTGCTTACAAGCGGATTCATAGGAGCATTACTATTCGCCACCATACGTCCCGTCAGTGACCATTCCTCGTTCATCTGATATTCGGTAGAGAGTGTGAAATTCCATTTTGGGATCCCCGCGATCGTCCTACCGTCATTTGTTCCGCCCTTTTGCTTGGCATTCAGATACATTATCCCACCAAGGAGATTGAGTTTTGGCGTTACGTGTCCGAATACCGTCACTTGTCCCCCTTGATTTTTTTGTCGGCCGTTATAACCATACCGATTACTCGCATCAACATGGAGATTCTCCTGCTCCACGGAAAAAATGCTGAAACTCCCTCCCAAACGCTTGGCATCCCATTTCACACCAAGCTCGTATTGCTCGGTGGTCTGTGGCGGCAGATACTCTCCCCTGTTGGCATATCGTCTGCCTACCTTTCTTCCCCTGCCAAGACTTTCCATGTAGTTGGCATAAACCTTCACATTGGGACTCAGTGCATACATCAGTCCGAAATTTGGACTATACTTGGAGCTGTCATTTTTTCCCTGTGAAACAACCTGATGACGAAGGCCGAGCAAAAAAGACCATTTGTCATCAGCAGTGACGATGCGATCGACAAAGCTGATTCCCTTCATGACCGTATCGTCGATATCATCGTGATACCCCCAATTCGGCCCCTTTGGCGGGATCATCCGATCAAAAGAGGATTTGTCGTAAATATTCCCCGTATAAGGAGGAATCAGATCATCATAGTAATCCATATCATACTCAATCCATTCCTCGCCCTCCAACCGGTCCGCGCTCAACACAATATCGTGATGCATCTGACCGGTATCGGCTTTCAGACGAACGCCGCCGGCATATCCGCGAAAGGTTTTGTTCTCCCGAATCAGCTCCACACCGGCCGTAAAATTCCCTTTTTCATCGGTCAACTTTGGATAGTACATAACGATCACGGGATCCCACTCATCGGTATGATACCCGCACTTAAAAAACAGTTCTGTCGAGGGATTGAGCCGCTGCTCCAAAGAAAACGTCACAATATCGTTGGCATGACTGTATTCTCCCCACGAAGGCTGAAAGTTTGCATCCCCCTGCGGCGGTTTTGGCAGAGAATGACCATTCAGTCGAATTCCTGTCTGACATCCTTTGTGGTGTACCTCTCGATGTCCTACCAAAAGCTGCGCGGAGGTTTTCTCTCCCCGATAATCGACGTTGACAAAAGCATTGTTTTCCTTATATTTCTCATTTCGGAATCGCGTTGCTCCATCCTCGATGCCGATATTGGCTCGAACGCCCCACTCCTTGTTCTTCCCGAAGCGTGTCCCGAGATCCAGTTCATGAGCAAAATGACTCTTCCCGGAAAATGTTTCCCGGAAGGCTATCTTCGTCTCATCTTCCGCAATTTTCGGAACGAGATTCACAGTGCCGGCCGCACTGGCAGAGTAACTACCGATCCCGTTCACCAGCGTATTTGGCCCGGAAATGATCTCCACCCGGTCCACAAAATTGGTTGGAATCGACGAAGGGGAGAGCATCCCCGGCACGCCGTTGATGTAATAATCCTGCGAACGCAGACGATAGCCGCGAATATGCACATCATTATAGGTATTGTCGCCGTCAGAGGTCACCGTGGGATCCAAGGTAAGCACCTCAAGGAGCGTATTTCCGGAGGAGCGATTCATGTCAATGGACTTTTGCGAAAGGCTCATCACATTAAACGGTACATCCATAAAGTCTGCCTTGCCAATAATGCCCAAATTGTTCTTGCGTACAATTTGCCCGCCATGGAAAATTTCGTCCTTATAATTGCCATACACAAAAACATCCGGCAGAGAATACGAATCCTTACTCTCAGATGCCGCACCATATACGACCGGCAGATGGACAGACCCTGCAAGCAGAATACTGAGGAGAGCGACTCTTTTTTTCATGTGAATCATCCTTTCCAACATTCGTGTCATATTATTCTCGATTTGATACGGTCTTTGAAACACCTCCTTTGATTTCCATATCGCATTCAGGAATCGCTGATAAAATAGTCTCACGGATTGGCGTAGATTTTTCGTCCGAAAAAGGCGGAAAACCGGACGCAGAGTGGGGCTCTGTGGAGGATTTTCCGCCGAAGTGCGGGCAAAAAAGATGCGCTAAGATGGCGGTGCTGAATTTATCAGTGTTTCCTCAATATCCGGGTACAGCCCTTTTGCAAACAGGCAAAGCCCCTTTGCTGTGTGCAGACCGGGCATATACATAAACTCCACAGGAATAGGATAAACACGCTTTTCCTGCACAGCTTTAAGCGAATGGTATTCCGGATGACGCATCAATTGATCTGCAAAAGATGCAGTAGTATCATCAAAATATTCCACAAAGATAACATCCGGATCCAAGACCAATAAAGTCTCCGCATCGCGAAACTGCACATCTGTCACCATACTAGCGCCGAGTGCGTGCAGAAAATCACCGACGAGCCAACGCGCATTATAGTTAATCACATATTTTGACGGTGCGCCTTCCAGAACGATGACCCGATCCTGTCTTCTCCCCGCTGTTTGTTCTCGTATCTGTCCAATCTGTGCGGAAATATCTGCTGCAATCGCCTCAGCCCGCTCCGAACAGCCAAACACGATACCAACATCACGTATATATCGGAGTTCTTTTTCGATGGTCTGTTTCTCTCTGGTATTTGAGGTCACGGGAATATAGGTGTTTACACCACGTTTATGCCACCATTCCGTAGTTTGGAGTCTACGCTCAGAAAATGCGGACTGGCGTGCGAAAATCAGATCCGGCTGCGCTGCCAGAATCATTTCCAGGCTCACTCGCTCAGGAGCAATTTTCTGTATCTTGGCAAACTCCTCCGGATACCGCTCCTGTAAATCGGTCGTATGCGGAGGCTCCATGCAGGCTAATACAATGCGATCCGCCAATCCCAATGCCAAGAGGATCTCAATGTTGTTCCAATCCATCACCACAATCCGCTGCGGTTCACGTGTGATGATCAACATCTCCTGCTGTCCGCGTGAGTTATAGGTCTGCACACAGCGCTCTGTCGTCTGTATCTCCGGCAGAACGTCATGCACCGGCGAAGATGTCACTGTGAATCGAGATAACATCAAGATCATGCAAAACATCACAGCGAGAAGGGAAAAAAATATCCCCAGATCCGCTATGTGCTTATATCCGCGACGTTGACACATCAGACCATACGCCTCTCCTTCCGCCTGAGCCCCATCCCCTTTTCCCGATATGCTTTCGAGCAAAAGATGCACACACCATACAACACAAAAAGCCTTCTTGCTCCTCGGCAAAAAGGCATATAAAACAAACATCGCGCCTTCCTGTCTCTCGCAGGGACGATACAGCGTTCCAATCGGGCAGTTCTTCTGGCTCTGCTTCCTCGTCTTCCTCGCCTTCCCGGTTTCCCAGTGACATATTGAGGTCGACTCTGCATTACAGCTGCGGGACAGCGCAGGTCTTTCACCTGCTTCTCTATGAAGCGCAATGCGCACCCGATCGGCAAAGTATTGAATTGTGATTTAATTCCCAAAGTCATTCAGCAGGTTATCATATAATAAATAAAACGTCAAGGAAATTTAATCGAAATCAATGTCTTTTACATAATATTATTAGCAGTAATCCTATATCATACGGAAGATTATAGGAAGCACTGATAAAATGAAGTCCGCCAGATTGGCGTAGATTTTTTCGTCCGAACGAGGAGGCAAACCGGACGCAGAGTGGTGCTCTGTGGAGGATTTGCCGACAAAGTGCGGGCAAAAAAGATGCGTCAAGATGGCGGTGCTGAATTTATCAGTGCTTCCTATATACTTCACGCTTTACACCTTGCAAAATCCTCCCCCTATTCAAAAATACGGGTTGACAGAGTGCTTGTTCATCTGCTATAATCCATCTTGTCGTTTGGACATGAACGGCGAAAATGGGGTTATAGCTCAGTTGGTTAGAGTGTCTCGTTGACATCGAGGAGGTCACAAGTTCGAATCTTGTTAACCCCACCATTTGTTTTCTCATCCGCATCTGTGCGGATTTTTTTCTTAGGCTCACTTAGCTCAGTTGGTAGAGCATCTCCGTCACATGGAGGGGGTCGGGGGTTCGAATCCCTCAGTGAGCACCATGGATATCACACCGCCCCACGGGCGGTTTTTTCGTATATGCAGGAGTGTGCCATATGCCGAACGATCAGGAAAACGCCGCCCGCATCCTCGCGCAGACATCCCTCGCCGAGGGCATGAACGCGGAGGAGGTCGCAGAGCTGCTCGCCTCGAGCGATGTGACGCTGCACACGTATCCTAAGGGCGCGTTCATCTTTCACGATGGGGATATGCCCCACTCGCTTTACATTCTCCTTGAGGGCGAGGTGCACATCCTCAAGGACACGTATTCGGGGCGGCAGATCTTCATCTCGGAGATTGACCGTCCCGGCGATATGTTCGGCGAGGTCTACGAGGTGCTGCGCCGCCCGTACGATATGTACGTCCGCGCCGTGACGAAGGTAAAGCTGCTCGAAGTCTCGAGCCACCTCTTCACGCTCGACCTCGACGAGACGCCGCGCCGCTTTGCGCTCATCGTACAGCGTAATCTCATGAAAATCTTTGCGGGCAAGGCGTACGCCATGCACACAAAGCTCAAGATCCTCGCAAGCGGCTCGCTGCGCGAGAAGATCGTCCGCTATCTCTTTCCCTACATCGACGAGCAGGGACGCATCGCGCTCACAGTGAGCCGCGAGTTCATCGCCGCCTACCTCGCCGTCAGCCGCCCCTCCCTCTCCCGCGAGCTGAGTGCAATGCAGCGCGAGGGCATCATCGAGGCGGCGGGGCGCACGATTCGGATTGTCGATATGGAGCGCTTTGAGGCGTATCTGTAAATAATGCGTCGTTCCAAGAAAAAAGAGATTCCAAACGTCGAACGTGACGAATGGAATCTCTTTTTGCGTTGCAGACCGCTTGCGGTGGAAGGGGCGCTTTGAGCGACAGAGATTCTCTATCGTAAGTATGTCGCATAAGCAAGTGGCGCCCCTTCCGTCACGCTGCGCGTGCCACCTCCCCCATTGCGAATGGGGGAGGCTTTGGATTACGGCATATTAGCCTCCCCCGTCGAAACGGAAGGCTTCCGCATTACGCCATATTAGCCTCCCCCGTCGCTACGGGGGAGGGGGACCATGCGAAGCATGGTGGAAGGGGCGCTCCGAGAGCAGCCCCTCAGTCGAGGCGCACTCCCTCGATGCTAATATCGCGTGCCGCCGCAAAGCGATAGATGCCGAGCGTTGCCGTCGGGACGGGACGCGGCAAGCCGAATACATAGACCTCCCGCTCGAAGCCCATATCAAAGCGCGGCGTAGCATCCTGCACGAGCGAGGCGAGTATACCGCCCGGCAGGTCTGCGGCGTAGATGGTGAAGGCGTTCGCGTTGCCCGCCGCCTGTCGAATCCGATAGTTGCCGAGCACGCCGTCGCTCGTGCTGCCGATGCGTCCCGTAACGCCATAGCTGCCCGGCGTATCGGTATTCGTCAGCGTCGTGCCAAATGTGATGCCGCCCGTACCGAATACGCGCTCGTCCTCGCCGTCCGCGAAGCCCTCCGCACGCCCCGTAAAGGAGGGCAGCGCCTCGCCCTGCACAATGCTCCGCGCGTCGGCGGTCAGCGTGAGGTCGCGGTGCGTGATACTGCCCGCCCCCTGCGCGGCGATCGCGGCGAGCGTGTAATTCCCCGCATCCGTACCCGCGAGGGCGACACCCGTATAGTTGATCCTGCTTGCTCCGGCGACGTTCTTATCGTTGTAGGTTGCACCCGTGGCGGTCGCCGTTACACGGTCACCTGCGACGGCACCCGCGAGTACCGCGCCGAACTTCGATGCGTCTGCGTCGGTCTTACCGTCGTAGGTCTTACTCTGCGCCGCGACTGCGCCAAGCGTCAGCGCACGCCGCGCGATCGTGCCCGTACCCGTGAGCGCGGTCTTGTTCAGCACATAGTTCCCCGCGCCCGTGCCCGTGAGCGTCAGCCCGCCAAAGGTCACGGCTTTATCTCTGGCGGCATTCTTGTCGGCGTATTTTCCTGTGACGGCAGAGAGTTCGATGCCCGTGCCCTCGCCCGTGACAAAGCCCGTGAGACTATAGTTCGTTCCCTTTGTGAGTGTCTGCGTGACGTTCGCATTCCCATCGTAGGTCTTGTCAAAGCGTGCGCCGCTCGCGAGCGCGAGGTTCAGCTCCCTCGGCGTGATCCTGCCCGCGTTCTCAAAGGTCTTGTGCGCTGCAAGCGTATAGTTCGCCGCCCCCGAACCCGTGAGTGCGAGATTTGTAAAGGTGACGTTCTGCCGCATGCCCGCCGCCTGTGCATCCTTCGTCGCGTATGCGCCCTGTGCGGCGGATTCGTTCAGCGCGACAATGTTTGTGCCCTCGCCCTCGACCACGCCCGCAAGCCGATAGTTCGTACCACGCGCGAGGTTCTGCGTCACGGTCGCGTTGCCGTCGTATGTCTTGGTGAACTGCGTGCCCGCCGTCCCTTCGAGCGTCAGCGCCCTCTTCGCGATGTCGCCCGTTGTCGTGAGGGTGGTCGTAGAGAGGGAATAGTTCCCCGCGCCCGTGCCCGTGAGCGTCAGCCCGCCAAAGGTCACGGCTTTGCCCGTGCCCGCGTTCTTGTCCGTGTATGTACCCGTCACGGGTGCGAGTGCAATGCCTGCGCCCTCACCGTTGACGAAATTCGTGAGGGTATAGTTCCCGTCCTTCGTGAGCGTCTGCGTGACGTTTGCATTCCCGTCATACGTCTTGTCAAAGCGCGCGCCGCCCATGAGTGCGAGGTTCAGCTGCTTCGCCGTGATACTGCCCGTCCCCTGCACGGTGCGCGCGATACGATAGTTCCCCGCGCCCGTACCGCGCAGGGCGAGCGTGTAGCTGACCGCATTTGCCGACGCGACATCCTTGCTGTTGTATGCCGCGCCTGTGGCGGTCGCCGAGACAAGGCTCTCCTCACCCGCGACGACGTTCTTCAGCGTTGCGTGGAACTGCGCTGCGTCTGCGGCGGTCGTGCCGTCGTAGGTCTTGCTCTGTGCCGCGACGCCGCTCATGGTCAGCACGCGCGGCGCAATCCTGTATGTGCTGCCGATGAGGTCATAGCCGAACGCATCACTGTAGATGCCGCGCGCATCGTATGTACCGACATTCTTCTCAAGGGGAGTATCCGAGATGATGTGCGCGTCCCCATCCCCGAATGTTTTGCCGTCGTAGACTTTCGCAAGGCACTTCGTCCCCTTCATCAGACCCGTGAGCAGGGGCGTAGTATGTCCCTCGTAGATGCGCCACGGCGTACCCACACCGCCCTCGGTGGCAACAACGGCGTTGCCGTTCGCATCCTTCCAATCCGTGTATGTCGCCGCCAGTTTCATATCCGCCTCGGGAGCGACCTTGACATCCGTCGTCACGTCAGCCCCATTGCTCAATGCGCCGACCGCCTGCCCTGCGCTGCCCGACTTCCATACGGCATGGCGAATGCTGCCGCCGTTCGCCTCTCCCACAATGCCGCCGACCTGCTGATCCCCTGTGACCGTCCCCGTATTCCATGCATTCTGAAGCCTGCTGTTCTCTATATATCCCGCAATGCCGCCGCTTTGAGTCACAACCCCGCTGATAGCGCCCGTATTGCAGACATTCTGAAAAGTACTGCCTTTGTCCGCCACTCCCACAATACCGCCGACAGAGCTCTCCCCTTCGACCGTGCCCGCATTCCATGCGTTCTGAATACTACCGCCGTTCGCCCCTCCCACAATGCCGCCGACCACACGCCCTCCGTCGACCGTCCCGGCGTATGAGACGTTCCGAATGACAGCCTCCTCTGCAACCCCTACAATACCGCCCACGTAATCCTCCGCCTTCACATTGCCATCCCGGAGGGAAAGATTTTCGATGGTCGCCCCCTTGACAGAGCCAAACAGCCCGATTTCGAAGTCATCCTGACGATTGATATACAGCCCCCGCAGCGTGTGCCCCGCGCCGTCCAATCGTCCCGTAAATGCGTTGCCCCCATTTCCAAGCGGCGCAAAGCCCTCGCCGCTGTTCCAATGCGTTGTCGCCGTCGCGTCGATGTCGCCGGCGAGGATGTATCTGCCGTCCCGTTTCGCATTGATATTCTGCAGGTCGTAGACGTCGTGCACGCGCATATAGTCATAGTCCGTATGCGCCGTGCCGCCGAGGTTCGCCACATCCCACCCGCGTGCGCTTGCAGATGCCTTGTGATGGTCGGCGTTTGTGCTCGCGTAGTCGGCAACATCGTACGGCGTCGCTGTGCCGTTCACGTCGATATTCTCCGTCGTTTTATGCCCGACATCGTAGCCGATATGCGGCGTCTGTGCGCTGCGAATCGTGACGTTCGCCCCCGTGAGTGCCGTGCCGTTTGCGTCCGTGACCGCATCCGTGTTGAGGACGGTGACCTTCTTGCCCTCGATGTAGAGTTTGCTTGCCTTTACCGTGCCGAGGTTCAGCACGTCGCCCATCTGTGCGGTCGCGGAGAGCGGACTCGTGCCGTTTGCCTTGAATGTATTCGTTGCTGCGGCAATATCAGCGGGATTCGCCGTCGAGAGATAGAGTGCGCCCGTATTCACCTGTGAGCCTGCGGCGAAGAGGATGCCGTGCGGATTGACGAGGTAGATGCTCCTGCCGCCCTCGATCGTGCCGTAGATGTTCGACGCACCCTCGCCCGTGACGAGGTTCAGATAGTCCTTTGTCTGCGTACCGTTATCGAAGCGTACCTTCTCGCCCGAATCGACAGAGAAGTCCTCCCATTTGAGAATATTGTGCTCCGTCTTGCCAACGATGTCCATAACTGTGCCGCTCGTGGAGATATTCGCCTCCCCCGCATTCGTCTCGGCGTGTGCGCCCTCGATGGGGAGAGCATACGCCGTCTGCGCGGCAAACGGCGCAGCGATACTCCCCGCAACGAGCGCACAGAGGAGTGTGCGGCGCAGATGTGCATTTGATGAGGCTTTCATATTGCGACTTCCTTTCTCTATCCGAACCGATCATATTCCGTTGGTTCTAAGTGTTTTCTTATATTATAGCATTTTTATGGATGTATCACACAAAATTGCAGAAAGTGACGATAACATACACGAAAGTGATGTGTTTCATCGCGTCGCAGAATCGAGAATGCATTGCAAAAGGGGATGCTGCACGAGTCAAAACGACTTCGCGCAACATCCCCATTTATTTTTGTAGTGTGTCGCCTATAGCAGCGCCAGATATTTGGGGCGCTGCTCCTGATCGATGCCGAGAGCATTCATCGCGGCATCTGCCGTAATCCCGAGACTTTGAATAAGGCTCTTGATGCCTCTTAGACGCTCGGCTTCCGCGCCCTCTTCGCGCCCTTCTTCGCGTCCTTCTTCGCGCCCTTCTTCGCGCCCTTCCGCAACACCTTCGTTATAGAGTTCTTCCATTACTCTGCACATCGTTGTAACCCCCTCTTCACTTTCTTTGAAAAAGCGCGCTCGCTCCGCGAGCACTGCGCTATACATATCGTTCGGATTGGTGCAGAAAAAATCGTGCATCAACTGTTGAAGAAGGTGTCGTCAATCAGACGAAGCTGTTTGATCTTATTCAGATACCGTTCTTTGCGCTCTATGTGAATCGCCTCCTCCTCTTTTATTTTACTGTTTTTATCAATTTTTCGCAAGCGCGAAGTCCGATAAACGCGCACAACAGACCCATCTATGTAAATATTGGAAGAATTACCGTGCTCCGCAGGTGCCTGTCGACACGCTGCAATCCTCGTTGCGGTTCGTGAAGCCGAGTTCGCGGATCAGCTCCATGTCCTCTGCAATCGTTGTGCCCGAGGTGGTGAGCATATTGCCCGTGATGGAGGCGGATGCACCCGCGAGGAACGCCGTCGCACCGTTCTCGGGGAGCAACTTGCGCCCTGCGCCGAGGCGGATGTTCGCGGTCGGGTTGATGAAGCGGAAGATGGCAATCGTACGCAGGATGTCCTCACCCGAGATCGGCGCGAGGTGTTCGAGCGGCGTTCCCGGAATCGCCATGAGCGAGTTGAGCGGGATGGACTCGATGCCGAGCTCCTGAAGGGCGAATGCCATATCGAAGCGATCCTCCCACGTCTCCCCCATGCCGATGATGCCGCCGGAGCAGACACAGAGCCCCTCTGCCTGCGCCATCTTGATCGTGCGGATGCGGTCGGCGTAGCTGTGCGTCGTGCAGATCTCCGGGAAGTAGCGCTCGGAGGTCTCGATGTTGTGATGATAGCTCGTCACGCCGACCTCGCGCAGGCGGCGGAACTGGCTGCGCGTGAGCAGCCCGTGCGAGGCACACAGCTCGATCGAGAGCGTGCGCCGCATCTCCTTGTAGGTGTCGAGCGCCTTCTCAAACTCCGCACCCGAGAGCGCACCGCCCGAGGTGACGATGGAGAAGCGGTTTGCACCCGCATCCTGATTTGCCTTTGCGTGCGCGATGATCTCCTCCTGCGGGAGAAAGTTGTAGGTGTCAACGCCCGTCTTGTGACGCCCCGCCTGCGCACAGTATTTGCAGTCCTCGCCGCAGCGCCCGCTGCGCCCGTTGACAATCGTGCACAGATCGATATGGTTGCCGCAGAACTGTTTTTGCAGGCGATATGCCCCCTCACTCAGTTCCTCGATCGGCGTGTCCATAAAGATGGAGCGATCGTCCTCACGGCTCACGCGGTAGCCCGCGATAATCTTTCGGGTGAGCTCTGCAATACGATGTTCGCGCATAAAAAAATCCCTGCCTCATAATAGATTGTATTTATCGCGTCTATTATAAGGCAGGTTTTCTATTTCGTCAACTGTATATTCTGTTAAGGTTTACTCTTAAAGATTGCCGAGCAAATCCGCGAGCTCCGCCCGTACCACTTCCTCATGCACGCAGACCTCCGTGATGAAATCCGAGAGATAGTCGGCAAAGACACCCTCGCGCGCGCAGAGTGCACGCAGCTCCGCCGCACTCTCCCGCGCATCGACATCGTATTCGATGCGTTGGAGCAGACGCGCGATGCGCTTCCGCACATCCTGTGCAAAGAAGAGCTTGAGATTCGCCGCCTCCGCCGTGCTGCGCGAGGCACGGATGAGCCATGTGCGCGTCGTGAGGTCGTCGCTGACGTTCGCAAAGCCCTCCTCTGCCCACGCCTCCCCCACCGTCGGGTCATCATCGCGCTCGCCCGCGAAGAAGTGAATCTCCTTGTAGAGGGTATCGTTCAGCAGACGCACGATCTCGGGCTTGGCGTAGAGGTGACGGTCGCCGCGCACGCGGAATTCCCCTGCGCGCAGCGCAGCGAGGACGCGATGATAGCGTATGTTCGTGTAGCAGGTGTAGAGCGTCCCCGTCTCCCGCAGCGCGCGGTTCAGCGCGATGAGGCTGTCATAGGGCTCATAGGCGTACTCGATGGCAAACTCCGCGATAATGCGGTCAAACGTCTCCTCCGCAAACGGCAGCGGGTCGCGCCGCCAGTCGAGTACATGCATATGCACGCCGAGCGCGGCAAGCGCCTCATGCGCGGCAACTTCGACGTAGGGCGTGACGGCATGAATCTCCGCATTCGGATACATCTCGCGCAGCCGCGCCAGATGTTCCGAACCGTCGACAATGAGGATGCGGAGACGCTCCGCGCTCGATGCGAGGAGGTCGAGCAGCTCCGTCCTCACAGCGCAAAGTCCCCGCGCTCCGCCCAGAGCCGTTCGATCTCCGATATGAACGCTGCAAGATAGCGCGCCCCATCCATCAGAGCGGATGCCTCCACCTCTGCGCGCAGGTCTGCGCGACGCGCACGCACGGCAACGATGTCCTCCGCCATCTGCACGGCAAGCTGTTCATAGGCGCGTGCGTCGTCCGCAATCCAGTCTGCATGCCCCGCCGCCGTGAGCATCGCCGCACCGAGCCGCGATGCATGATGCGTCTCCCCGCGCAGGGTGACGACGGGTACGCCCATGTAGAGCGCCGTTGCCGTCGACGCGCCCCCCGCATACGGGAATGTGTCGAGCGCGATGTCGATGTCCCCGTAGTCCCCGAGGTAGTCGCGCTTGCCCGTGCGGACGAAGATGCGCTTTGCGGGCAGCTTCAGCCCCTCGATCATCTCAAGGATTGTCGTCACGCGCAGCGGGCTGTCCACGGCGGCATCCTGGAGGACGAGCTGCGATTTCGGCAGCTTTTTCAGAATGCGCCCCCAGAGTTTCAGCGACTCCTCATTGATCTTCATAAAGTTCTGCATGACGCCGAACGTCACGGGCGCATCTGCGGGACGCTCCGTCACCGTGCTCGCACGCATCGCCGCATCCGGTGTGAAGTGGAATGCGTGCGGCAGCCGCAGAAGCTGCTCGCTGTAGAACTCCTCCGCGCCCGCAGGGGACAGCACCGCATCCGTCAGGAAGCCGTCGACGAACGGCACGCCCGTTGTCGCAAACCAACCGATCCCTGAGATCTGTACGGGTGCGGGACGGCGTGCAAGCACCATGAGGGTCATGCCGCCATCCGTATGCCCGCCGAGGTCGAAGAGCACGTCGATCTCATCCGCGCGGATTGCCTCCGCCTGCTCCTCGATGGAGCGATTGGCGAGCGCGTGATAGTTCAATGCGCCGCACAGTTCCTCCGTAAAATCATCCGCACGGTCGTCGAGCGCGTATGCGTAGACATCGAATTTCTCCGTCAGCCCGCGCATGAGTCCTTCGTAGAAGAGGGAGGACGAAGAGCCGAGGAAGTGCTGTGCAATGAAGCCGATGCGCAGACGTGCATGATGAACGTCCGCACGCAGCGGAAGCGGCTCCTCGTGACGGTAGAGCGTCGCATACATATTGAACTGCGCCTTGAGCTCCTTCGGCGTCAGATTCGGGACGGCATGACAGAGATAGAGATAGTTGGAGAAATGCGAGCGCTGACTGCGCAGATATTTGTCCTCCGTCGCTGCCTCGAAATACGCGGCAATTGCGCCCTCCGTATCGGCGAGTGCACCGCAGCACGCGCCCATCATCTCGGAGAAGCGCCACTCTTCGTCTGCGGGGATCTCCTCGTGGGCGCGCATGTAAAGAATTGCCTCTATCGCCTCGTAGATATACCCCGTGTGAATGTCCTCGCGGATTGCCGTGTAGTCATCCATCCAGCTCATCGCTTACTCTCTCCAATCTAAAATATGCAATCTCCGGCGGACAGCCGATCCGCAGCGGGAACCAGCTGCCGTTGCCCGTGTGGACGTAACCGTAATTCTCACCGATGCGCACCATGCCGCGCGTGTACTTGAACACGGGAAAGAGCGGCTGACCGAGGATGCCGAACTGACTCCCGTGCGTGTGCCCCGTCAGCGTCAGCGGCACGCCGCCATGCGCCGCCGCATCGTCGATGAACTCGGGATGATGCGCGAGCAAGACCGTCACCGCATCTGCAGGCACATCCTGCATCGCCGCCGCAAAGTACGCCTCTTTCTCAGGATAGAACGCCTCGCCGCGCGCAAACGGATAGTCCGTGCCCGCAATCCAGAGCGTGCCGCGCCCCGCGACCTGCGTCGCACTGTTCCGAACGACGTGCACACGTCCCTCGCGCTGCATGCGGTCGACGAGCGGGCGCGCATTCCGATAGTATTCGTGGTTGCCGATGCAGTACCAGATGCCATCGCGCCAGTCGCCCGCGTGCGCGGCAAGCACCTCAGCCGCCGCCTCGTTCAGCGGCTCGTCGTCGAAGACATCCCCCGTCACGGCGAGGAGATCGGCACCGCCGCGCGCAACCTCCGCAAGCAGCGCGTCGAACTCCTCCACGGAGAAATACGTCCCGAGATGCACGTCGCTGATCTGCGCGATTACCATGCCGTCCGCCTCGGGCGGAAGATTTTTGACAGGAATCATATAGTCGCGTCGTACCGTATGCTTTCGCTCGATAAATGCGCCGTAGCTGCTGAGGAGAAAGCCCGCCGCAGGATAGAGCGCCGCGTTTTTCAGTACGCGCCGCCGCTCCGCAGAATACGGAACGCCGCGTGTGCTACGCCAGAGAAAACGCAGGAGGACGACAAGCACGACAAGGGCGAGGACGATCAGCTGCCCAACGAGAAAGAGGATGATCGGCAGCGTCAGAAGTCCCGCCCAACCGTCCGTGCGGTGCGTGCTGAACAGATAGAACAGCCCGCCGACCCCCGCAATTTCAAAAACAACAACTCCGATGCGCACCGCAAGGAGTGCTCTGCCCGACGCAAGATAACGCAGGAAGAAGACAGACAGTCCAAGACAGGCGAGCACGACGAGCATGAAAATTGTCAACGCGCTGAGCAAATATGCCTCCTTTGGGGCAAATCACAGCCCCGTAATCATAGACACAAGCGGAATTGTCGCCACGGAGATCAGCGTCGAGAGTGCGATGATCTCTGTCATGAGCGGATAGGCGACCTTGTTGTAGAGCAGTGCCACCATCGCGACCATGCCGCCCGTCGGTGCAGCGACAATGACGAGGCTGCATCCGAGGATGTAGGGATTCGTAACGAAGAATTTCATCGCAAAGAGAATCGGAATTGGCAGGACAACCGCCTTGAGGAAAGTATAGACGAGCAGTTTGCGGTCGGTCAACATATGACGCATATGGATGTCCTTGAGCGACGCGCCGATCATCATCATCGCGAGCGGCGCGGTCATCGCCCCGATCATAGTAAACGCCTGCATGAGCAATGGGTTTGTCGGAATCTCGGCAAAGTAAATCACGCACGCAATCAGCGACGCGATGATGCCGGGATTCAGCAGCATACGGAACATCTCACGCCCGCGACGCTTGTGGATGCTGATGGAGGAAACGCCGTACACGAAAAAGAGCAGATTCACAGGGATGAAGAAGAGTGTCATGTAGACGACCGCCTGATCGCCGTATACCCCCTGCACGAGCGGCAGCCCCATAAAGAGGGAATTGTTGAACCAGAATGAGAGATTCACCGCGCCGCGCAGACGTCCGCGATAGCGCAGGATCAGCGGCAGCAGGAAGCCGGCGATACACATCATCGCGAGAAGAACAGCATATGCAGTATACGTCTCGATGACCTGTTCAAGACCCATGTGCTCCTCTGCGTGCATCGCTGCCGAGATGATGAGGCACGGACACGCAATGTTGACAATCAGCGAGGAGAACTGCTCCTGATTGTTCGGAATGATGATCTTGTAGCGGCGTGCAAGAGCCCCCGCAAAGATCATCAGAAAGAATACGATCATCTGCCCTAGAATCAGCATTACATTACCTTCTTTTTCAGTTCATTTATGGATTGGGTGACGGGGGGCGCATACGACTTTCTTACATAGAGAAGCATAAGCCGTCCAAGGCGCCCCTTCCACCATGCTCCGCATGGTTCCCCTCCCCCGCTGCGGCGGGGGAGGCTTTGGAAACGGATTAGCTTCCCCCGTCCGAGATGAGGGGAGGCTCAAAGGGGATGTTTCTCTTCAAGCAGCGGCTTCAAAAATTGTCCTGTATAAGACTCAGGCACTTCAACGATCTGCTCGGGCGTTCCCTTTGCGACAATCGTCCCGCCGCGCACGCCGCCCTCGGGGCCGAGGTCGATGACATAGTCCGCCGCCTTAATCACGTCGAGGTTGTGCTCGATGACAACGACCGTATCGCCGCCGTCGACGAGCCGCTGCAATATCACGAGCAGCTTGTGGATGTCCGCCGCATGCAGACCTGTCGTCGGCTCGTCGAGGATGTAGAGCGTCTTGCCCGTGCTGCGCTTCGACAGCTCCGTTGCGAGCTTCACACGCTGCGCCTCGCCGCCCGAGAGCGTCGTCGCGGGCTGTCCGAGACGAATATAACCAAGCCCCACGTCGCGGATGATTTCGAGCTTGCGTGCGATGCGCGGCACATTCCGGAAGAACGTCACCGCCTCCTCGATGGTCATGTCGAGCACCTCGGCGATGGTCTTGCCCTTGTAGTGTACCTCGAGCGTCTCGCGGTTGTAGCGCGCGCCCTTGCACACCTCACAGGGGACGTAGACATCGGGGAGGAACTGCATCTCGATCTTGAGGATGCCGTCCCCACGGCACGCCTCGCAGCGTCCGCCCTTCACGTTGAAGCTGAACCGCCCCGCCTTGTAGCCGCGCATGCGCGACTCCGAGACCTGACTAAAGAGGTCGCGAATCGCGTCGAACACGCCCGTATAGGTCGCGGGATTCGAGCGCGGCGTGCGCCCAATCGGCTGCTGATCGATGTTGATAACCTTGTCGATGTGCTCAAGCCCCTTGATCTTCTTGTGCTTGCCAGGCTTCCCCTTCGCGCGGTAGAGGCGCGAGGCGACGCCGCGATAGAGGATTTCGTTGACGAGCGTCGACTTGCCCGAGCCGGAGACACCCGTGACGAGGGTCAGCGTCCCGAGCGGGAATTTCACGTTGATGTTCTTGAGATTGTTCTCCGCCGCACCCACGATTTCGAGCACATTGCCGTTGCCCTTGCGCCGCTCGGCGGGCACGGGGATGAACTTCCTGCGTGCGAGGTACTGCCCCGTGATGGAGGCGGGATTCTTCATAATCTCCGCCGCCGTCCCCTCGGCGACCACTTCGCCGCCATGCTCGCCCGCCCCCGGACCGATGTCGATGATGTGGTCGGCGGCGTGCATCGTGTCCTCGTCATGCTCGACGACGATCAGCGTATTGCCAAGGTCGCGCAGATGGCGCAGGGTCGCGAGCAGACGGTTGTTGTCGCGCTGGTGCAGACCGATGCTCGGCTCGTCGAGGATGTAGAGTACGCCCATCAGCCCCGAGCCGATCTGCGTCGCGAGTCGGATGCGCTGCGCCTCGCCTCCTGAGAGTGTCCCCGCCGCACGTGAGAGCGTGAGATAGTCGAGCCCCACATCGAGGAGGAAGTTGAGACGCGCGTGAATCTCCTTGAGAATCTCCACGGCAATCTTCGCCTCGCGTGGGGAAAAATCCTTCTCCGCCTCCGTGAGGAATGCATCCGCCTCTCGGATCGTGAGCGCCGTGAGCTCGGCAATGTTCTTGCCGCCGACGGTGACGGCAAGTGTCTCGGGCTTGAGACGCGCCCCGTGACACGCCGTACAGGGCGTGTCCGTCATATAGTCCTCGTAGCTCTCGCGCATCTCCTCGGAGTCCGTCTCGCGATAGCGGCGCGCAAGCGCGGGCAGCACGCCCTCATAGGGCACGTTGTACTCCTTTTCCTCGCCAAACATATTCGTATATTGGAAGGAGACATACTCCTCCGAGCCGTGGAGGAGCATCTGCTGCGTCTTCTTGTCCATGCGGTTCCACTGCGTGTGCTCGTCATAGTCATGCGCGCGGAGGAGTGCCGTGATTGCGCGCATGCCGTAGGAGTTCGGATTCTTCGACAGTGGTGCAAATACGCCGTCCGCCACGCTGAGGGTCGGGTCAGGCACGACGAGATCGGGGTCAAACTCCTTGTGACTGCCGAGTCCCGTACAGACGGGACACGCGCCGAACGGACTGTTGAACGAGAACATACGCGGCGCAATCTCGGGGAGCGAAATGCCGCAGTCCACGCAGGCAAAATTCTCGCTGAACATGAGGAGTTCCCCGTCCACCACCTGCACGTAGACCACACCGCCGCCCGCACGCAGCGCTGTCTCAAGCGAGTCTGTCAGACGGCTCTCCATACCCGCACGCACGACAAGACGGTCAACGACGATCTCGATCGTATGCTTCTTCTGCTTCTCGAGCGCAATCTCCTCGCCGAGGTCACGCAGTTCCCCGTCGATGCGCACGCGCACATAGCCGTCGCGGCGGATCTGGTCGAGGATCTTGCGGTGCTCGCCCTTTTTCCCGCGCACGAGCTGCGCCATGATGAGGAGCTTCGTCCCCTCAGGCTGCGTCATGATGGCATCCACCATCTGATCGACGCTCTGCTGTGCGATGGGCTTGCCGCAGCTCGGGCAGTGCGGACGCCCCGCGCGCGCGTAGAGGAGGCGCAGATAGTCATAGACCTCCGTCACCGTGCCCACCGTCGAGCGCGGGTTGTGGCTCGTCGTCTTCTGGTCGATGGAGATTGCGGGTGACAGCCCCTCGATATTGTCCACGTCGGGCTTGTCCATCTGCCCGAGGAACTGCCGCGCGTACGCCGACAGCGACTCGACATAGCGGCGCTGCCCCTCGGCGTAGATCGTGTCAAAGGCGAGCGAGGACTTGCCCGAGCCGGACAGCCCCGTTACCACGACCAGCTTGTCGCGCGGAATCTCCACGTTGATATTCTTCAGATTGTGGGCACGCGCCCCTTCGATTTTGATGCTTTCGTTCATTTTCCCCTATTTTTCCTATTTTTTCTTCTTCGGCAGCTCGCCTTCGAGTTCCACAATCATATCGCGCAGTTCTGCCGCGCGCTCGAATTCGAGGGCGCGCGATGCCTGCTGCATCTCGCGCAGGAGGCTCTTGACGAGGTTCTCGCGCTCCTTCTTGCCGAGCTTCTTCTTGCCCTTTGCGTCCTTTTTGCCGTAGGGCGATTTCTCCTCGGCGGCGACAAGGGTCATTTCGATCAGCGGCACGATGGGTTTCTCGATCGTCTTGGGCGTGATGCCGTGCGCCTCGTTGTATTCGCTTTGTATCGTGCGGCGGCGCTCCGTCTCGTCGATTGCACGCTGCATCGAGCCCGTGACGACATCGCCATACATGATGACGTGCCCGCCCGCGTTGCGCGCGGCGCGCCCAATGGTCTGGATGAGTGCCGTGTCCGAGCGCAGGAAGCCCTCCTTGTCCGCGTCGAGGATGGCGATGAGCGAGACCTCGGGCATATCCAGACCCTCGCGCAGGAGATTGATGCCGACGAGTACATCGAACTCGCCCGCACGCAGGTCGTGGATGATCTCCGCGCGCTCGATGGTCGCAATGTCCGAGTGGAGGTAGCGTACCTTGACGCCCGCCTCGCGCAGGTACTCGGTGAGGTTCTCCGCCATGCGCTTTGTGAGTGTTGTGACGAGGACGCGTTCGTTGCGCTCGATGCGCAGGCGAATCTCCGAGAGGAGGTCGTCGATCTGCCCGTCGAGCGGGCGCACCTCCACCACGGGGTCGAGCAGCCCCGTCGGGCGTATGATCTGCTGCGCGACCTGCTGCGCCTGCTGTATTTCGTACTTGCCGGGGGTCGCCGAGACGTAGACGATCTGGTTGACGCGCGCGGCGAACTCCTCGAACGTCAGCGGGCGATTGTCAAATGCGGACGGCAGGCGGAAGCCATTATCCACGAGCGAGATCTTGCGGCTGCGGTCGCCGCCGTACATCGCGTGAATCTGCGGCAGTGTGACGTGCGACTCGTCGATCATGATGAGGAAGTCCTCGGGGAAGTAGTCGAGCAGTGTATACGGCGTATCCCCTGCCTTCCTATGCGTCAGATGGCGCGAGTAGTTCTCAATGCCCGAGCAGTAGCCCATCTCCTCGATCATCTCAAGGTCGTAGTTCGTGCGTTGTTCGAGCCGCTGCGCTTCGAGGAGTTTGCCCGCGCCCTTGAGCTCGTCCAAACGCTCCGCAAGCTCCGTACGGATGTCCGCCATCGCGATCTTCATATCCTCGTCCTCGGTGACGTAGTGGGACGCAGGAAAGACCATCGAGTGCAGGCGCTCGCCGTAGACATCGCCCGTCATGACATCGAACTCGATGATGCGCTCCACCTCGTCGCCGAACATCTCGATGCGCACGCCGCGGTTGTTGTAGCCCGCGGGAAAGATCTCCACAACGTCGCCGCGCACGCGGAAACGCCCGCGCTCGAACGCGATGTCGTTGCGCTCGTAGCGGATGGAGACGAGCTTTTGCAGGATCGCCTCACGCGGAATCGTCTGCCCCTTGTGCACGGAGAGCACCATCTCATGATAGCTCTCGGGCGAGCCGAGACCATAGATGCAGGACACGCTCGCAACGATAATGACATCGCGCCGCTCGAACAGCGAGCAGGTCGCGGAGTGGCGCAGCTCGTCGATCTCGTCGTTGATCGACGCATCCTTCTCGATGTAGGTGTCCGTCTGCGCAATGTACGCCTCGGGCTGGTAGTAGTCGTAGTAGCTGACAAAGTAGCCGACGTAGTTGTCCGGAAAGAAGGACTTGAACTCGCTCGCCAGCTGCGCCGCGAGCGTCTTGTTGTGCGCGATGACGAGGGTCGGACGCTGCACACGCTCGATGACCTTTGCCATCGTGTAGGTCTTGCCCGTGCCCGTCGCGCCGAGCAGCACCTGTGCCGTCATGCCGTTCTCGATCCCGCCCGCGAGATCGGCAATCGCCTGCGGCTGATCCCCCATCGGCTCGAACGGCGCCGCCACCTTGAACGGAATCTCTCCCTCGAATATTGTCGTATTGAGCTTTGGAACCATCGCCATATGCTGCCCTCCCTGTCATTCCCGAAAAGTCATTCTGTCATTATAACGCATTCAACGTGTGATGGAAATAGCCGCACACAAAAAAGCACCCTGCGGGGTGCTTTTATCTCTCTGATACGATGTTACAAAACGTCAACACCGTTCTCCTCTGCCATCTTGCGAATAACGGCCTCAGGCAGCTCTGCCATCTGCGCCACGGTTGC
>NZ_CP016201.1:1744885-1748755 GCF_001683335.1 Selenomonas sp. oral taxon 126 | reverse complement strand
ACTGGCGTTCCGACACGCAGCATATTCATAGCCATATGTGCAATGCCAAGTTGTCGCCCCTGACTGACGCCCCTCTTCCACGAACCCTCCATGTCACTCACATAGTCGTGCTCGAACTTCTCGCGCTGTTCATACTTACGCCGCTGTCCTGCATCACGCATGAACGCCTCGATTCTATCCCATGCCGTATCAATTGCCGCCTCGCTCATCGCAATCGCCTCCATTTCCTCATCACTCAGTTTATTCCCAATAAATGCCATCCACTTATCGAGCGTCCGCATACTACGAATGTCCTGTCGTGTCACTTTCGGCAGCTCCAAAAAGTGTATCTCAATGTCCTCCGTCAGGCGATGTTTTCCCGTTTCGTCATAGAGTCCGTACATGTGATGAAAGCCCGATAGCGGAAGATATTCATAGCCGAGCAGATTGATCGCGACGGTGCGCCGCAGGTTCTCATAATTTTCGCCGCGCCCCAGTGTGCTCTGATAGAGCTTCGCCCAATAGTACAAACTGCGCTGTCCCATGTTCTGCCGATTCTGCACCTGTACTTCGATATTGATCTGCGTCTCGTCGTTCGTCATACAGAGCAGGTCAAGGGTTGAGCCCTTTCCGGTCTCCTCCTCCGGATCAATCTCACGATCTGCAAAGCGCAGGTCGACGAAAGCGCGTTCCCCCTCAAGTCCAAGAACCGCATTGATAAAGGATAAGGGTATGTTCTTATTTTCTTTATGCCCGAAGATGAACTTGAACAGCAAATCATTGAGTGCATTAAAATCTCTCGTCCGCATGAGGGCGTCCTTTCTACCGGCTTGGTTCCTTTTCTTTATTATAAGAGATTCACTTTCTTCGGTCAAATAAAAAGCACCCCGCAGGGTGCTTCCCTAATTCATACATTAGAGTTTGCTGACCTCCGCCGCCGTCATGATCTCGACGACGGTGATGTCCTTGACGGTATTAAGGTCGATAAAGCCGCCGTCCGTGAGCTGCACGACGGGCATCGCCGTGACGCGCGACTCGTCAATGTAGACGATACGACCTGCCGTGCCATCCGAGAGGCGCAGCCAGCAGCCGTTGAGCGCGGCGTTGAGCTTACGCATAAAGAGCACGGCGTATTCTGAGTCAAGCTTTCCATCCAGTACATCGGCATAGAGAATCTTGAACACCTCGAACGGCGAACGCTTCTCCGCATAGGAGCGGCGGGATGCCATCGCATCGTAGCTGTCGAGTACGGCGAGCACCTTGCCAAACGGCGAGATCTGCTCTGCCGTAAGCCCTGATGGATACCCCGAGCCGTCGCCGCGCTCATGGTGCTGAATGACGCCGTTCATGAGATCCGCGCGTCCCGCGAGTTCACTGGATTCGAGGAGTTTGAAGCTGTCAACCACGTGATTCTTGAGGATGTCAAACTCCTCCTCCGTGAGGCGTCCCTTCTTCTCGAGCAGCTCCTTCTCGATGAACTGCTTGCCGATGTCGAGAAAGAGCCCCGCAAGCACGAGGTTCTGACGATCCATGCCCACAAGCCCCATCCACTTTGCCATGAGTCCGCTGAGGATGGCGAGATGGACGCAGTGATGCAGGTTGTAGTCGCCGTCCTGATTCATCGTGTAGATCATGGAGACTGCCGTCGCGCCCTCCTTGTAGAGGTCGCGCAGACGCCCGCTCGACATGACGTTCTGCAGGATGTCCATGTTGAGTCTGCCGGAGATCGCAGCCTCCTGGAAGAGTTTCTCCATCTCCGTATAGACGTAGCGATAGTCCTCTTCGTACTTGCTGTCCAGCTTGGCATCCCGCTCAGGAGCCACCTTCCCCGTAAAGAATGCCGGCGTCTCCGCCTTTGCCTTCTTCTCCTTCTGTACGGCAGCGAGAATGCTGTCCTCATCGACATAGACGGATGCGATTCCCTTCTCCTTGAGCAGCTTGATCGTCTCGCGATCCAGAATGGTACCGCCCTCAACGAGTACGTTTTCGGTATCGCCGTCATAGACCGTACGACCGATGAGCATCTCCGGCAGCAGGCTCCGAACGGCAAACGCTTTTAACATGATGTTCTCTCCCTCTCCATCCTTGAACAGAGTTTCCCTATTTATCCTTTGACAACAATGTTGACGAGCTTGCCGGGAACGCAGATGACCTTCACGATCTCCTTGCCCGCCGTGAGTTCCTTCGCGCGCGGCAGCTCTGTGACAAGCCGCTCCATCGCCGCCTTGTCCAGATCGGCTGCAATCTTCACGCGGTCACGCACCTTGCCGTTGATCTGCAGAACCACCTCGATCTCGTCCTGTGTAAGCGCGGATGCGTCGCAAATGACCCATGTCTGCGCATGTACGCTGCCCGTAAAGAGGCGCGCCCAGAGTTCCTCTGTGATATGCGGCGCAAACGGTGCGAGCATGCGCAGGAGCGCGCTCCCCGTCTCGCGTGCAAGCGCGGGGCTGAGTTCTTTATCCTGAAATGCGTAGAACGCATTGACAAGCTCCATGATGGAGGAGATTGCCGTATTGAACATGAAACGGTCACGCACGTCCTCCGTGACCTTCTTGATGGTCATGTGCAGGACGCGGCGCAGCTCCGTTTCCTCCGACGTAAGTACTGCCGTATCGTAGGACTCCGGTGCGCTCTTGATCGCCTCCTCGAATTGCAGGAGGATGCGCCAGACGCGGTTCAGGAAGCGGTACGCGCCCTCGACGCCCTGATCGCTCCAATCCAGATCGCGCTCGACGGGCGCGGCAAAGAGGATGAAGAGACGCGCTGTATCCGCGCCATACTTCTCGATGATCTCCTCAGGCGAGACGACATTGCCGAGCGACTTCGACATCTTTGCGCCGTCCTTGATGACCATGCCCTGCGTGAGGAGGTTCGTGAACGGCTCGTCGAAGTCGAGCATCCCTGCATCGCGCAGCACCTTCGTGAAGAAGCGTGCATAGAGGAGGTGGAGGATCGCGTGCTCGATGCCGCCGATGTACTGATCGACAGGTGCCCAGTAGTTGACCTTGTCCCGATCAAAGGGACGCTCCGAGTTCTTCGGGTCGGCATAGCGGTAGTAGTACCACGAGGAGCAGATGAAGGTGTCCATCGTGTCCGTCTCGCGCGTCGCATAGCCGCCGCATTTCGGACATTTGCAGTGAAGGAAGTGTTCGCTCGATGAGAGTGGTGATACCGCGCCCTGCTCGAACGAGACATCCTCGGGCAGACGCACGGGCAGCTCCTCCTCGGGAACAAGCACCTCGCCGCACGCCTCACAGTTGATGATGGGGATCGGCGCGCCCCAGTAGCGCTGGCGCGAGATGAGCCAGTCGCGCAGACGGTAGTTGACACGGCGCTTGCCGAAGCCCTGCGCCTCCGCCTCGTCGATGATTGCGCCCATCGCCGCGTGCATCTCCATGCCCGTGAACTTGCCGGAGTTGATCAGGAAGCCTTCCTTCTCGACGTACGCCGCCGTCATATCCTCGAGGCGCAGCTCACCCTCGGGCGGACGAATCGTGAGGATCTTGCGGATGCCGTACTTCGTTGCAAACATCCAGTCGCGCTGATCCTCGGACGGCACCGCCATGACCGCGCCCGTGCCGTACTCGAAGAGAACATAGTTCGTGATCCAGATCTCGACCTGCTCTCCGTTGAACGGGTTCGTGCAGTACAGACCTGTGAAAATTCCTTCCTTCTCCGACTCGCTCGAGGCGCGCTCGATGTCGGACTGCTTCTTCACGCGCGTGCAGAATGCACGGATCTCATCCGCCTTGTCGCTGATCGCGCAGATCTGCTCGACGAGCGGATGCTCCGGCGCGAGCGCGAGGAAGGTGATGCCGAACACGGTGTCGGGACGCGTTGTGTAGACGGGGATCTCCGTCTCGAGCGCGGGTGCAGGCAGACGGAACT
>NZ_CP016201.1:1735333-1744860 GCF_001683335.1 Selenomonas sp. oral taxon 126 | reverse complement strand
CCTCGCTGCGCCCGATCCAGTTCTCCTGCATCGTCTTGACGCGCTCGGGCCACCCCGGCAGCTTTTCAAGATCGGCAAGCAGCTCATCGGCGTAGTCCGTGATCTTGAAGAACCACTGCGCGAGGTTCTTCTTGTGCACCTCGGACTTGCAGCGCCAGCACTTGCCGTCCTCTACCTGCTCGTTTGCAAGCACCGTACCGCACGTGTCGCACCAGTTGACGGACGCCGCCTTCTTGTACGCAAGCCCCTTCTTGTAGAACAGCTCGAAGAGCCACTGCGTCCAGCGGTAGTAGTCCTCGCGGCAGGTGATGACCTCGCGCGACCAGTCGTACGCGAGCCCTAATGCACGCTGCTGGCGCTCCATGTTCTCAATGTTCGCATACGTCCACTGCGCGGGATGCACCTTGTTCTGGATTGCCGCATTTTCTGCGGGCATGCCAAAGGAATCGAATCCCATCGGGTGCAGGACGTTGTAGCCCTCCATCGTCCGAAAACGTGCGACCACATCGCCAATCGAGTAGTTGCGGACATGACCCATGTGGAGTTTTCCCGACGGATAGGGGAACATCTCAAGCACGTAGTACTTCGGCTTTGTGTCATCCATCTCCGTATGGCAGCTCTGCGCACTCTCCCAGCGCTTCTGCCACTTCTCCTCAATCTCCTGCGGGCAATATCTATCCACTATACTCCTGCTCCTCCCAGTATCGACAAAATGTGAAATTTATTTTTTAATAGTTACGATTCATTATACATGAAAGAGGATGAATGCGTCAATCATAATTCGTATTTCCTGATATAACATCACGGACTTTTTTCCTACAAAACTTTATCTGAATACTTTATCAACGACTGTGTGCTCCACGTTTTTTGTGTTACAATGAATATGCATTGTGACTTCGATAGAAAGGAGGACTGTATTGGAACACTATCTATCGGGCGTCGCCGCGCATATGGGGCCGACGCTTGCCATCTTCTTTGCGGCGTTCATTCAGTCCATCACGGGCTTCGGTCTCGTCATCATTGCCGCCCCCCTCCTCATGTTCTTCTACGAGCCGAAGCTCACCGTGCCGATCATGCTGCTGCTCGCGTGCAGCGGCAATGCCGTGCAGGGCTTTCTCATGCGAAAGCAGGCAAATCTCCCGCTCGTGCGATGGATGTATCTCGGCATGCTCGCAGGGCAGCCCATCGGCTTCTTTTTCTTCACCTACATCTCGAACGATGCGCTGAAGGTCTTTATCAACGTCGTCGTCCTCCTCAGCCTCCTCCTCATGCAGATCTCGCACCGCCGCATCCCCGAATGTCGGCGCAATACCATCATCACAGGGATGCTCTCGGGCTTCACGGCGATCACGACGGGCATGGGCGGCCTGCCCTTCCTCATCTACCTTGCCTACAGCTCGATGCCTCCCAATGTGTTCCGCGCGACCTGCTTCGTCTACTTCTTCCTCGGCAACGCAACCTCACTCATCAGCTACCTCATCGGCGGCTTTCCGCTCGCACCCGCATGGAACGAGTTCATCTACCTCCTGCCCGCGCTCGCCCTCGGCATCATCGCGGGACGCGAGAGCATGCGCTTTATGCCCGCCGCCCTCTTTCGACGACTGATCTTTGCCATGCTCTACATCGCATCGACCTATACCATCGTCTCAATTCTGATAAAATCATTCTGACACAGAAAAAGCGCGGAATCATCCGCGCTTTTTCTGTGCTGTGAAATTTATCGAATGGAGCGGAGCACTTCCTCCAACTCATCGTAGCGTTCATTCAAACGTAAGCCAAGTGCCGCCATGCGCTCGACGGAATCCGTCGAACGTCGGATAGCGCCAAGCCCGCTGTCAAGATTTTTCTTCAGATCTTCAATCCGTCCGTCGAAGCCATGCTCAAAGTTCTCAACCTGATCTTCAAACGCCTGATTCGTTGCAAGCATATTGTCGATCTCCTGCACGTCGCGCAGGAGCTGACTGATCGCCTCATCCGACGCCTCGAGGCGCTCGCGCGTGTTCTCGGAGAGCTTCCGCACCTCACCTGCAACAACGGCGAACCCACGCCCCATCTCGCCCGCGCGCGCCGCCTCAATCGCTGCGTTGAGCGCGAGGAGATTGATCTGCGCGGAGATCTCCGTAATCATGTTCATGACCTGCTCGATCTTCTTCGTACTCTCCGTGAGCCGTTCGAGCTTCGGCGTGATCTCCGCATTTCGTTCGAGCAGTTCCTTCGTCATGTCGCCCTGCCCGCCGAGCCCGCCGCTCAGTTTGTCAATAAGTGCGGAAATGCTCTCCGCACTCTCGCCAACGCGTGCCATCGCCTTGGACATCCCGGCCATCTCGCCGCGATAGGTGTTGAATTCGCGCATGATGCCGTCCTTGAGGCGTCCGATGATCTCCATACGGCAGATTTCATGCTCGAGGAAGGATTTCTGACAGAGCGCATAGACGGACGGGAAACGGTTCATATAGCCGTCATAGAACGAGCCGCCCGAGAGCTGGTAGAAGAAGATCGCCGTCAGGGTCTCGTTGATGTGCATGCCTGCAATCTCGCCAAGTGCGGAGTAGCCCGCAATGGGGAATCCGTCGAAGAGATCAGCGCGGTCAATGTCACCTGCAAAGGTCAGACGACGCAGAATACAGTCGTTCATGACAGCGCCAATGGGGGCGGGCTTTCCCTTCGCGAAGCCTGCATAGTCCGCCTGCAGCGTCTCGATGAATTTGGCACGGCGCAGGAGATAGAGCTCCTCCCCCGCTGTAATGTCGCAGAAGAAGTGCATACGCTTCGTCTCTTCGTCGATTTTTTGCAGGGAGCGGATGTAGAACTGGTTGCCGACACGCGTGGCAAAGGTATAGCCCGCAAGCACGTCCGTAAGCGCGGAAATGTTGGATACGTGCAGATGATCCATCAGCACGTCGGCTAGCGCGATGGGACGCCCGACCCTATCCGCAACGGTGTCCACCGTTCGGAACGTCGTATCCGAACCGATGACCGACCAATGCTCGCCCGTCTCCTCCGCCGCCTGCGTCTTAAAAACGGAGTAGCGATAGTCCTCCGCAAGCTTGACGACAAGTACAACGGCATGGTTCTCGAGCACCTCTCTGCCGTTGTAGATATAGGTATGGGAGAAGTCGAGCGCGCCGCCCGCACTGCCGCCGATGTACGGGCAGGGCAAGCTCTCCGCGTCGTAGAGCGCCCGCAGGACGAAGGACTCGCACGCGCTCACACCGTCGACGTAGACGAAGGCAAAGGTATCATCGAAGCGCACGGGGAACGGGATATTCTCGCGGCGCACATCAGCCGTGATGTGTGCCACACGCTCGGCGGGGGTGAGCGTCACCTCTCCGCGCCGCATATCCTCGTTGTGCAGGGGCAGGGTCATCATATGTGTCTCGGCGATCATGCGCTTGCTGAACACCTGCAGGAGCACCTTCGCACGCCCGTCGCCCGCCTCCATGTAGTAGGAACGCGTGCCGGGCGTATGCGTCAGCTCGCCGCAGGTCGTCATGAGCAGGAGCTTCACATCGGGCGGCGAAGCCGACTGCACGGCGCGTGCCACATCATCCATCGCGAGATCCGCAGAGATAAAGCCAAGCACAATCGCAGGACCACCCGGCACATCGTACAGCTCGCGCAGACGCTCCGCCGTCAGCTCACTGCGCGAGAGGTAGGCGGACTTCATGTCGCCACCCCCAACCGTGCCGAGGCCTGCAAACGGTGCACGCGCCTTCGGTCCATCCTCGTGCACCGCTTCCGGTGCAGCCAGAGGCTTTGCCTTGATCCGATCCGCGAGCGAGACCTCTTCCTCTTTTTGATTCCCAAACAATCCGAGCATAGTTTACCTCCCTATCCAAAGCGGTACTTTAATACAAGTATAACACACCTCTATCTGCGCCGCAAGAATCTATAGAGAATCATTGGAACGACGAGCATCGGAACGCCAAGATAGAGTGCGGAACGCAGTTCCGGCATAAAGATCATGAAGGCGAGACAGAATATCTGTGCCCAGATGCCAAAGAGAGTTACGTATGGGAAAAACGGCATACGATAGCGCAGGAGGTCCACCTGTCCCTGTGCCTCGAGCCTGCGCCGCCGCCGATACTGACTCCAGCAGATCGAGATCCACGCCACCGCACCCGAGAAGCCCGAGAGCGCGAGCAGATAGGTATAGAGTTCAGCGTGAGGATTCATCGCATAGATTGCGATGACGCCCCAGCAGAACACAATCGAGGCGTAGATGGCACGTGAAGGCACCCCCTTTGCACTCAGTCCCTCGAGTACGCGCGGTGCCATGCCCATCGTCGCGAGCGCGTGCACCGTCCGCGCCGCACCATAGAGCCCCGAGTTCGAGCAGGAGATCGCCGCCGTGAGCACGACAAACGAGAAGAGAGCCGCGAGATGCGAGAATCCGTGCTCGGAGAGCGCGGCCGCAAAGACGCTCTCACTGAGCGAGGCGTGATCCCACGGCAGAATCGAGATGAGAAGGGTGATCGGCACGATGTAGAGGGCAATGATCCGCCACGTCACATTGCGCACCGCCGTCGGGATGCTGCGCGCGGGGTCGGCGGTCTCCCCCGCTGCAAGGCCGATGATCTCGGTTCCTTGGAAGTTGACGAGGATAATGACCATCGTGAGCACAATGGCCCAATAACCGTGCGGGGCGAAGCCGCCGCTGCCGAGGAGGATGCGCGTCCCGATATAGCCCTCCTCACCGACGAGCCCGAGGCAGATGAGGAGGGCGACCACGCTGAACGCAACGAGCGCAGTCACCTTGAAGAGGGAGAGCCAGAACTCGCTCTCTCCGAATTTATCGACACGAAACAGATTGAGGATGGTGACGATGAGACCGAAGAACACCGCCCACCAGATTGTTCCAATCTCGGGGAAGAAGCCATTCATGATGATGCCGGCAGCAATCATCTCCGAGGGCACATAGGAGACCCATGTCACCCAGTACGACCAGCCGACGCCGCACGCCCACGTCGCGGAGATATTCTCGCGCGCGTAGACGACGAAGGAGCCCGAGAGCGGCTTTTCCACCGCGAGCTCCGCGAGGCAAAGCATGACCGCGAGGACGATGAGCCCTCCGAGAAGATAGGAGATCATGGCAGCGGGTCCCGCCTGCTCGAGCACATAGCCCGTTCCGAGGAAGTATCCACTCCCGATGACCCCGCCGAGAGAGATGAACTGAAGATGTCTGTGCTTCAGTTTCCGTTTCATTGTCGATTCGCCCATGGGCTTTCTAACACAACCTTTCTGCCCGATTTTTCATGGAAAATTGCGTTCCCATCATACTACAAGAACGCAGAGATTACTACGATTTATTTGACAAAGATGTAATTTTTTATTATCATCAAACCTAGTATATAAAGGAGGAGCTTTTATCATGAAATTCAGAGCCTTGCTGCTCGCTCTCGCGCTTGTCATCACGATCTCGGGCACGACGAGCGCAGCTGTCACCGAACACCGCGAGTCGACGACGAATCTCTCCATTGCCTATCCCATTCTCAGCCTTGAGGACACCGCCGTCGCAAATCTCATCAACGCCGACATCGAGGCGCTTGCCGCAAGCGTGCGCACGGCGTATGACAGCGGCGCATTTTACCGCGGCGAGCTGGGCTACCGTGTCCACCTCGACGATGACAATTTCCTCTCTGTGACGTTCACGGATTTGCGCTACGAGCTGCGCGGAAATCAGCCCATCCGTCACGACTACGGCTATGTCTACTACAAGAAGACGGGGCAGCGTCTGCCGCTCGCGTTCTTCGTCCACGTCACGCCGTCTGATCTCGATGGTGAGGCAGTGAACGGACATCTCTACAACGAGCAGGGGCGCAACACGCCGATTCAGCCCGAGAAGTCCGTGCGCGAGGTGCCGACAAACTACTTCCTCGGCGGGCGCGGCTATGTCTGCCCGATCTTTCAGGCGGGCGAGCTGACGGCGAGCACGGGACCGACCTACATCCTGCTCGACGCGGGCATCGTCGACTACTTCAACCGCAAGAACAAATGACGATGGAAGCCTATACGACGATTACAGGGGAGATACCGACAAGCGGTGTCTCCCCTGTTTCATATGAGATTCAGCGCTCGCGCTTTCTCGCCTATGCCATTCACGCAGAGGACGAGGAGGAGGTGCGCGCATGGCTCGCATCCGTAAAGAAGGAGCACTACGAGGCGCGCCACGTCCCCTATGCGATGGTGCTCGGGGCGCGTGCCGACCGCCAGCGCTCGAGCGATGACGGTGAGCCGGGCGGCACTGCGGGCAGCCCCATCCTAGAGGCAATCAAGGCGCGTGAGATTACAAATGCTGCTGTCGCCGTTGTGCGCTACTTCGGCGGGATCAAGCTCGGCGCAGGCGGACTCATCCGCGCCTATGCGCATGCAGCGGGTCTCGGGCTCGATGCGTCGCCAAAGCTGCGCATGACCCCACTGCATACGATGTACGTGCAGCTCGACTACGATCTCCTCGCCGCTGTCGAGCGCTATGTGCGCGATGCAGAACTCACAACAGGCGAAACGAGCTATGCCGACGATGTCACGCTCACCCTCCTCGTACCGACGGGCGACATCGAGCTCCACCAGCGCGCACTCACCGACCTCACGGCGGGACGCGCGCGATACCAACTGGGCGAGCAAAAGTATATTGCTGTACCGATACCATAACAAAAAACGCCCCGACGGGCGTCTTTTTATTCGATATTGCAGATGTCCTTGCCGCAGTTCTCGCAGTGGATCTCCGCCTTCAAGAATTCGATGTCCTTGATGAGGATGAGGTGGCCGCGCATGGCAATCACGTCATTCTTCTTGAGATCGGCAAGCATGCGGTTGAGACTCTCGCGCGCGGATGCGGAATAGTTCGCGAGCTCCTGATTCGTCAGCGGCACGGAGATGAGAATCCCCTCCTCCGTCTGCATCCCATAGCTGTTCGCAAGGCGGATGAGCGTCGAGTAGAGCGCACCCTTCTTCCCGTAGAGCACGAGGTCGCGGAACTTCAGATGCTGCTTGCGCATGTGCAGTCCGATCAGCTTGAGGAGCGCAATTGATAGATGCGGGTGCTTCTCGAGATAGGATTGGAGAACTGGGAATTCGATCGCATAGACCTCTGAGGCGCTGCGTGCAAGCGCACTGAAAATATAGGTTGGGGTTTCCTCATAGAGCGGCAGCTCACCGATAAGACTCCCCTTCGTTGCGAGACGCAGAGAGAGAACGCGCCCCGACTCACCATATTTTACGATGAAGATATGCCCCGAACGCACGATGTAGAAATAGCGTGCCGCCGTGCCCTCGCGAAACAGATACGCACCATCATGCAGCGAAATCACCTTGCCCGGGATCGACTCCATCTCCCGAATGAGCGCCTCCTGATCCACACGCCTCGCCTCCGTCCTCTCCATAGAATTTTCCTATTATATTTTTCAATATTATCGAAAAAACTGTAAAAAACCTGTGATATTCATCACATCCAAAGAAAAAATTTTTCTCTATAATTTTTTCATATCAATGTTATAGGAAACTCTGATAAGACACCACGCAGAGTTCCGCGATCAAGGTAGGAGAGATGCAAATGGAAAGCAAGGACATCCTCGCCGTCCTCGGCGAGAATCCGTCACGGCGCGACATCCTCGCGCACTGGGATCCGGAGAATGAGGCATTCTGGAAAAAATACGGCGAGCGCGTCGCAAAACAGAACCTCTACACCTCGACATGGGCGCTGACCCTCGCCTTTGTCGCGTGGACGATGTGGGCGACGATTGCCGCGCAGCTGAATCAGGTCGGCTTCCACTTCACGGACAACGAGATCTTTACCCTCGCTGCACTGCCGGGGCTCGTCGGCGCGACGGGACGTCTCATCTACACCTACCTCCCCGCCATCGTCGGCGGACGCAACTGGACGTTCATCTCGACTGCGCTCCTGCTCGTTCCTCTTTTGGGACTCGGGAACGCCTTGACGGACACATCGACGACCTACGATACGTTCGTCCTGCTCGTCGCTGCAATCGGCATTGCGGGCGCAAACTTCTCCTCGTCGATGGCGAACATCGGCTTCTTCTTCCCGAAGTCACAGAAGGGTCTCGCCCTCGGCATCAACGCCGGCATCGGCAACCTCGGCGTTTCGCTCATCTACCTGACTGCGTCGATGCTCCTCGGCGCGAGCTTCGGCGGCCTCTTCGGTGAGCCGCTCATGAACGCGGCGGGCAAGGAGGTCTACCTCCAGAACGTCTGCTACTTCTGGGCGATTCCGACCGCACTCACCCTCGTCCTCGTCTGGATGTTCATGGACAATCTGCCGATTCCGAAGCAGAGTCCCCGCAGCATGATGTCCATCTTCGGCAATAAGCACACATGGCTCATCACCGTCATCTACACCTGCGGCTTCGGCTCGTTCATCGGTTACTCCGCCGCCCTCGCGCTCCTCGTCAACCGCGAGTTCCCCGAGGTCTCCTTCGCCTACGCGGCGTTCCTCGGGCCATTCATCGGTGCGGGCGTGCGCCCCATCGGCGGCTGGGTTGCGGACAAGGTCAACAGCGGCTCGAAGGTCACGTTCTACTCGCTGCTCCTGATGCTTGTCGCCTGTGTCGTCACGGTGCTCGGCATCCAGGCGCACAACTTCGCGCTCTTCTTCGGCGCGTTCCTCGTGCTCTTCTTCTCGACGGGCTTCATCAACGCGGCATCGTTCCGCATGATCCCGTTCGTCTTCGACAGCCCCGTGCACGCCTCGCTCGTCACGGGCTTCACGGCGGCGATTGCGGCATACGGCGCGTTCCTCATCCCGAAGATCTTCGGCTGGTCGTACGCGACGCAGGGCAGTGTCATCCCCGCGTTTTACATTCTCATCGCATTCACCGTCATCACCATCATTATCACATATGTATTCTATGCACGCAAGGGTTCTGGCATAAAATGCTGAGTCCTTTCACGTAAAAACGCCGGCGTCCATCTGTTTAGACCAGATGGACGCCGGCGTTTTATATTGATATGTGACCACTATTTCTTCCGATAGATGATCGGACTCCTCACCAGATACTCAAACGGTGCGCTGAGGCAGTGGACGAGGCGCGTGAACGGGAAGAGGAACGCGACTGCCATCCATGAGAACATGTGGATACGGAACATGAGCGGCACGTTCTCCATGTAGTCGATCTCGGGGCTGAGTGCGAGAACCGAGCGGAACCACGGCGAGATGGTCTCGCGGTAGTCGAATCCGCCCTGCACGGCATTCAGCGTCGTGGACGCGCAGCCCGTAAAGATCGCAAGGAAGAGGAAGAGATAGAGCCACTTGTCCATCGTCGACGTGTTGACCGCCATCCTGTCCTTGCCAAAGCGGCGGATGAGCAGCAGCACAAAGCCGCCGAAAAAGAGAATCCCTGCGGGCGCGCCGCCGCCGAGCGCAATCATGTGGTAGAGGTGCTCGTCGATGCCCGCCGCCTCGGTCATGAACTTCGGGATGAGCACGCCGATGACGTGTCCGCCAAATGCCATGACGAGACCGAGGTGGAACATCGGCCCCGCGATCTTCAGGTCGCTCTTGGAGAGGAACT
>NZ_CP016201.1:1731438-1735308 GCF_001683335.1 Selenomonas sp. oral taxon 126 | reverse complement strand
ACTGGCGTTCCGACACGCAGCATATTCATAGCCATATGTGCAATGCCAAGTTGTCGCCCCTGACTGACGCCCCTCTTCCACGAACCCTCCATGTCACTCACATAGTCGTGCTCGAACTTCTCGCGCTGTTCATACTTACGCCGCTGTCCTGCATCACGCATGAACGCCTCGATTCTATCCCATGCCGTATCAATTGCCGCCTCGCTCATCGCAATCGCCTCCATTTCCTCATCACTCAGTTTATTCCCAATAAATGCCATCCACTTATCGAGCGTCCGCATACTACGAATGTCCTGTCGTGTCACTTTCGGCAGCTCCAAAAAGTGTATCTCAATGTCCTCCGTCAGGCGATGTTTTCCCGTTTCGTCATAGAGTCCGTACATGTGATGAAAGCCCGATAGCGGAAGATATTCATAGCCGAGCAGATTGATCGCGACGGTGCGCCGCAGGTTCTCATAATTTTCGCCGCGCCCCAGTGTGCTCTGATAGAGCTTCGCCCAATAGTACAAACTGCGCTGTCCCATGTTCTGCCGATTCTGCACCTGTACTTCGATATTGATCTGCGTCTCGTCGTTCGTCATACAGAGCAGGTCAAGGGTTGAGCCCTTTCCGGTCTCCTCCTCCGGATCAATCTCACGATCTGCAAAGCGCAGGTCGACGAAAGCGCGTTCCCCCTCAAGTCCAAGAACCGCATTGATAAAGGATAAGGGTATGTTCTTATTTTCTTTATGCCCGAAGATGAACTTGAACAGCAAATCATTGAGTGCATTAAAATCTCTCGTCCGCATGAGGGCGTCCTTTCTACCGGCTTGGTTCCTTTTCTTTATTATAAGAGATTCACTTTCTTCGGTCAAATAAAAAGCACCCCGCAGGGTGCTTCCCTAATTCATACATTAGAGTTTGCTGACCTCCGCCGCCGTCATGATCTCGACGACGGTGATGTCCTTGACGGTATTAAGGTCGATAAAGCCGCCGTCCGTGAGCTGCACGACGGGCATCGCCGTGACGCGCGACTCGTCAATGTAGACGATACGACCTGCCGTGCCATCCGAGAGGCGCAGCCAGCAGCCGTTGAGCGCGGCGTTGAGCTTACGCATAAAGAGCACGGCGTATTCTGAGTCAAGCTTTCCATCCAGTACATCGGCATAGAGAATCTTGAACACCTCGAACGGCGAACGCTTCTCCGCATAGGAGCGGCGGGATGCCATCGCATCGTAGCTGTCGAGTACGGCGAGCACCTTGCCAAACGGCGAGATCTGCTCTGCCGTAAGCCCTGATGGATACCCCGAGCCGTCGCCGCGCTCATGGTGCTGAATGACGCCGTTCATGAGATCCGCGCGTCCCGCGAGTTCACTGGATTCGAGGAGTTTGAAGCTGTCAACCACGTGATTCTTGAGGATGTCAAACTCCTCCTCCGTGAGGCGTCCCTTCTTCTCGAGCAGCTCCTTCTCGATGAACTGCTTGCCGATGTCGAGAAAGAGCCCCGCAAGCACGAGGTTCTGACGATCCATGCCCACAAGCCCCATCCACTTTGCCATGAGTCCGCTGAGGATGGCGAGATGGACGCAGTGATGCAGGTTGTAGTCGCCGTCCTGATTCATCGTGTAGATCATGGAGACTGCCGTCGCGCCCTCCTTGTAGAGGTCGCGCAGACGCCCGCTCGACATGACGTTCTGCAGGATGTCCATGTTGAGTCTGCCGGAGATCGCAGCCTCCTGGAAGAGTTTCTCCATCTCCGTATAGACGTAGCGATAGTCCTCTTCGTACTTGCTGTCCAGCTTGGCATCCCGCTCAGGAGCCACCTTCCCCGTAAAGAATGCCGGCGTCTCCGCCTTTGCCTTCTTCTCCTTCTGTACGGCAGCGAGAATGCTGTCCTCATCGACATAGACGGATGCGATTCCCTTCTCCTTGAGCAGCTTGATCGTCTCGCGATCCAGAATGGTACCGCCCTCAACGAGTACGTTTTCGGTATCGCCGTCATAGACCGTACGACCGATGAGCATCTCCGGCAGCAGGCTCCGAACGGCAAACGCTTTTAACATGATGTTCTCTCCCTCTCCATCCTTGAACAGAGTTTCCCTATTTATCCTTTGACAACAATGTTGACGAGCTTGCCGGGAACGCAGATGACCTTCACGATCTCCTTGCCCGCCGTGAGTTCCTTCGCGCGCGGCAGCTCTGTGACAAGCCGCTCCATCGCCGCCTTGTCCAGATCGGCTGCAATCTTCACGCGGTCACGCACCTTGCCGTTGATCTGCAGAACCACCTCGATCTCGTCCTGTGTAAGCGCGGATGCGTCGCAAATGACCCATGTCTGCGCATGTACGCTGCCCGTAAAGAGGCGCGCCCAGAGTTCCTCTGTGATATGCGGCGCAAACGGTGCGAGCATGCGCAGGAGCGCGCTCCCCGTCTCGCGTGCAAGCGCGGGGCTGAGTTCTTTATCCTGAAATGCGTAGAACGCATTGACAAGCTCCATGATGGAGGAGATTGCCGTATTGAACATGAAACGGTCACGCACGTCCTCCGTGACCTTCTTGATGGTCATGTGCAGGACGCGGCGCAGCTCCGTTTCCTCCGACGTAAGTACTGCCGTATCGTAGGACTCCGGTGCGCTCTTGATCGCCTCCTCGAATTGCAGGAGGATGCGCCAGACGCGGTTCAGGAAGCGGTACGCGCCCTCGACGCCCTGATCGCTCCAATCCAGATCGCGCTCGACGGGCGCGGCAAAGAGGATGAAGAGACGCGCTGTATCCGCGCCATACTTCTCGATGATCTCCTCAGGCGAGACGACATTGCCGAGCGACTTCGACATCTTTGCGCCGTCCTTGATGACCATGCCCTGCGTGAGGAGGTTCGTGAACGGCTCGTCGAAGTCGAGCATCCCTGCATCGCGCAGCACCTTCGTGAAGAAGCGTGCATAGAGGAGGTGGAGGATCGCGTGCTCGATGCCGCCGATGTACTGATCGACAGGTGCCCAGTAGTTGACCTTGTCCCGATCAAAGGGACGCTCCGAGTTCTTCGGGTCGGCATAGCGGTAGTAGTACCACGAGGAGCAGATGAAGGTGTCCATCGTGTCCGTCTCGCGCGTCGCATAGCCGCCGCATTTCGGACATTTGCAGTGAAGGAAGTGTTCGCTCGATGAGAGTGGTGATACCGCGCCCTGCTCGAACGAGACATCCTCGGGCAGACGCACGGGCAGCTCCTCCTCGGGAACAAGCACCTCGCCGCACGCCTCACAGTTGATGATGGGGATCGGCGCGCCCCAGTAGCGCTGGCGCGAGATGAGCCAGTCGCGCAGACGGTAGTTGACACGGCGCTTGCCGAAGCCCTGCGCCTCCGCCTCGTCGATGATTGCGCCCATCGCCGCGTGCATCTCCATGCCCGTGAACTTGCCGGAGTTGATCAGGAAGCCTTCCTTCTCGACGTACGCCGCCGTCATATCCTCGAGGCGCAGCTCACCCTCGGGCGGACGAATCGTGAGGATCTTGCGGATGCCGTACTTCGTTGCAAACATCCAGTCGCGCTGATCCTCGGACGGCACCGCCATGACCGCGCCCGTGCCGTACTCGAAGAGAACATAGTTCGTGATCCAGATCTCGACCTGCTCTCCGTTGAACGGGTTCGTGCAGTACAGACCTGTGAAAATTCCTTCCTTCTCCGACTCGCTCGAGGCGCGCTCGATGTCGGACTGCTTCTTCACGCGCGTGCAGAATGCACGGATCTCATCCGCCTTGTCGCTGATCGCGCAGATCTGCTCGACGAGCGGATGCTCCGGCGCGAGCGCGAGGAAGGTGATGCCGAACACGGTGTCGGGACGCGTTGTGTAGACGGGGATCTCCGTCTCGAGCGCGGGTGCAGGCAGACGGAACT
>NZ_CP016201.1:1671525-1729194 GCF_001683335.1 Selenomonas sp. oral taxon 126 | reverse complement strand
AACTCCTGTCGGTCGCTCTCTCCGATGTAGCCGAAGAACTCCTCGAAGACCTCGCGCGACTGCGGACGCTCGACATCCGAGACCGCTGCTGCATGGGTGGGAACACTCTCCCACCACGTTTCCGTGGGATACTCGAACAGATAGGAGGTGAGGAGAAGCGGTGTCTGAATGCGGTTCGTATCCATCAGCAGCACCCTCCGGGACAGGCATAGCCGACCGAGCCCTGCAGTTCACGCAGCTTCTCGTGCGTAACATCCTGCAGACCTGCGGGGATGTTGAAGCGGTCGCGGCGCTTGGCAATGCCGAGGAGGCGGTACATCGCCTCATACGTCTCAATGTCGTGCGTAAGGTTCGCCGGCAGTTCCTCGCCCGTCTGCTTTGCACGCATGACGGCACGCAGTTCGAGCAGGACGTGCAGCACGCGCTCGATCGCCGCCTCGTCGCCCGCCGTCAAGAGCTGTGCGAGGTAGGCAACAGGGATGCGCATCTCCGCCGCGCCGGGGAAGAACACCTTCTCCTCGACGCGCCGTGCAATCGGGCTGAGGGGCGGGACGTACCAGACATTCGGCAGCGTGCGGTACTCCGGATGGAGTGGGAACGCGAGCTGCCAGTCGGCGATCAGCTTGTACGAGGGCGAGTTCTGCGCCGCGCGAATCCAGCGGTCGGGGATGCCCGCCGCCTGCGCCGCCTTTACGGTCTCGGGATCGTTTGGATCGCAGAGTGCACCGAGATATGCCTTGTAGATATCCTTCGGGTCGGGCGTAGATGCCGCTGTCTTGACTTTATCTGCATCGTAGAGCAGCACGCCGATATAGCGCATACGCCCGACGCAGCCGTCGCTGCACACGGTCGGCAGACCGTTCTCAAGACGCGGGAAGCAGAACGTGCACTTCTCCGCCTTGTTCGTCTCCCAGTTGTAGTAGATTTTTTTATAGGGACACGACGGAACGCAGTGCCGCCAGCCGCGGCAGCCGTCCTGCGAGATCAGTACCACGCCGTCCTCGTCGCGCTTGTAGATCGCGCCCGAGGGGCACGCTGCGACGCACGCGGGGTTGAGACAGTGGTTGCAGAGACGCGGCAGGTGCTTCATGAAGATATCGTGGAACTCGAGTGTGATCTCCTGTCCCATCTTGCTGAGGTTGTAGTCCTTGCGTGCCGACTGTCCGTCCGCGAGATCGTCCTCCCAGTTCGGCCCCCACTTGATCTCCATGCGCTTCTGGGTGATCAGCGAGCGCGGACGCGCCACGGGCTGATGGTTGCGCCGTTTCGTGTGAATCAGCGTCTCGTAGTCGTACGTCCACGGCTCGTAGTAGTCGTCCATCTCGGGCTGCTGCGGATGATAGAACAGCTTTGCAAGGCGCGTCGTCATGCCGCCGGTCTTGAGTCCGAGCTTGCCGTCACGCAGCTCCCAGCCGCCCTTCCATTTCTCCTGATTCTCCCACTGCTTCGGATAGCCGATGCCAGGCTTCGTCTCGACGTTGTTGAAATACATGTACTCCGCGCCGCGCCGGTTCGTCCAGACGTTCTTGCAGAGGATGGAGCACGTGTGACAGCCGATGCACTTGTCCAGATTCATGACCATCGCAATCTGCGCTTTAATCTTCAAGCCAATCTACCTCCTCCATGCGCCGCACGACGACGTACGAGTCGCGCTGATTGCCCGTCGGGCCGTAGTAGTTGAAACCGTAGCTGAGCTGCCCGTAGCCGCCAATGAGGTGGGTGGGCTTGATGTGGATGTGCGTCGGCGTGTTGTGCGTACCCGCGCGCGTGCCCGAGATCTTCGAGCCCGGCACGTTGATGTGGCGATCCTGCGCGTGGTGCATAAAGACACTGCCCTGCGGGAGGCGCGGCGACACGACGACGCGCGAGGCGACGACACCATTGCGGTTATACAGCTCGATCCAGTCGTTGTCCTTCACACCGATCTCCGCCGCGTCCTTCTCGCTCATCCAGACACTCTGTCCGCCGCGGAACATCGTGAGCATCTGCTGCGCATCGAAGTACATACTGTGCGTGCTCCACTTGTTGTGCGGCGTGAGATACTTCAGCGTGATTTCCTTCTGCGTGCCGTTCAGCGACTTGTTCATCGGACGGAAGTCGAGGATCGGGCGGTAGACCGCCTGCGCCTCGCCGAACTCGCGCATGACCTCGTGATCCATGTAGAAATGCTGCCGCCCTGTCAGTGTGCGGAACGGGATCAGCTCCTCCACGTTGTTCGTAAAGGGTGTATAGCGGCGGTTCTGGTTACTGCCCGTAAAGGTCGGCGCGGTGATCGTCTCACGCGGCTGCGCGATGACCTGATCGTAGGTGAACCGATCGTCCTCGCGATCCTTCGCGAGCTTCACGAGGTTGTCGAGACCCGTGCGCTTCTCCACCGCCTCCCATGCGCGGACTGCCGTACGTCCGCAGGTCGTCGGCGACATGCCGAGCACGGCGTCGATTGCCTGCCGCGCCTCGTAGATGGAGGGGCAGCCGTAGGACACATAGTCCTTGTTCTGAATCACGCCGTTGCGCTGGCGAATCTCCTCGTAGTCCTCCGCCGAGTCCCACGTATTGCCGTGGCTCGCCGTCTTGCCGCCCGCATTGGGGCCGAGCGCGATCCACTTCTCATAGAGCTTCGTGTAGTCAATCGTATTCGAGGCGATATTGGGCATCGTCTTGCCGGGGATCGGCTCGCACTCGCCCTTGCTCCAGTCGCGCACGACACCGTCCGGCTGCGCCAGCTCCGCCTCGCTGTCGTGCCCGAGTGGGGTCGCAGCGATGTTCGTGTACGGCGTGAGCTTTGCGTCCTTTGCGACCTGCGACACCGCCTGTGCCAGTGTGCGGTAGATGTCCCAGTCCGTCCGCGACTCCCAGAGCGGATCGACCGCCGGCTGGAAGGGGTGAACAAACGGGTGCATATCCGTCGAGGAGAGGTCGGTCTTCTCGTACCACGTCGCCGTCGGCAGCACGATGTCCGAGTAAAGCGCGTTGCCCGCCATGCGGAAGTCGAGCGCAACGAGCAGATCGAGCTTGCCCTCGAGCGCCCCGCCCGGCTGCATGAGTTCCTCCTTCTCGCGCCACTTGACCTCCTGCGGGCGCGTCGCACAGTCCTCCTCCTGGAAGATGCTGTTCTCCGTGCCAAGAAGGTATTTGAGGAAGTAGTCGTTGCCCTTCGCGGACGAGCCGAGCAGGTTGCACCGCCAGACAAAGAGGTTGCGCGGGAAATTCTCCGGTGCATCGGGGTCTTCCCATGCGAACTTCAGGCTCTTGTCCTTCAAGCTCTTCACGATGTATTCCTTGATGCCGTCCACGCCCTCGAAGCCCGCCGCCTTTGCATCCGCAGCAAGGTCGTTCGAGCCACGGTTGAACGTCGGGTAGGACGGTGCCCAACCCAGACGCGCCGCCATGACGGCATAGTCCGCCGCGTGATTGTAGCGTGCGTTTTCGTTCGCCGCCGTCAGTGCGTCCGTCTGGATCTCGTCGCTGCGCCACTGGTCGGTCGCGAAGTAGTAGAACGATGTGGAGTTGAGCAGCTTCGGCGGCCCCTGCCAGTCCGAGCCGCTCATGATGCGCGCCCAGCCCTCATTTGGGCGCAGTTTCTCCTGCCCGACGTAGTGTGCCCAGCCGCCGCCGTTGCGCCCCTCGCAGCCCGTGAAGAGCAGGAGGTTGATGATCGTGCGGTAGACCGCGTCCGCATGGAACCAGTGGTTGATGCCGCCGCCCATGATAATCATGGTTCTGCCGTTCGTCTTGATGGCGTTATCCGCGATCTCGCGTGCCGTCTTGATGACGAGATCGGGCGAAATGCCCGTGTACTTCTCCTGCCATGCGGGCGTATACGGTGTGTCGTCCTCGTACGAGCCTGCGCTCTCGCCGCCGATGCCGCGATCAATCGCATAGTTCGCGAGCGTGAGGTCGTAGACCGTCGTGACGAGCACCTCGCCGTCCGCCGTCTTCACGCTGCGCACAGGCAGAGCACGCGTCAGTGTGCGCTCCCTGCGGTCGTTGCCGAAGTACGGCAGCTGCACCTCAACCGTCCCCGTCTTGTCGTCCCAGACACTAAGACGCGGGCAGATCTCCGCGCCCGTGTCGCGGTTCTCCTCGCGGATGTTCCACTTCTCCTGCGTCGACCAACGCTCGCCGAGCGTGCCGTTCGGAATGACGATCTCGCCCGTCACATCGTCCACCACGTAGTAGCGGAAGTCCGCGTGCTTCTCGTCACGTCCCATGTCGCGCGAGGAGAGCATACGCCCGGGGATGTACGTGCCGTCCTCTTTCTTCTCGATACGCACGAGGAACGGGAAGTCCGTATACTTCCGCGTGTACTCGAGGAAGAACGGCGTGGTTTTATCAACGTAGTATTCCTTGAGAATGACGTGCCCCATCGCCATCGCCATTGCGGAGTCGCTGCCGACCTTGAGCGGGATCCACGTATCCGCGAACATCGAGGACTCGGCGTAGTCGGGTGCAATCGACACGACCTTTGTGCCCTTGTAGCGCACCTCCGCCATAAAGTGTGCGTCCGGCGTGCGCGTGAGCGGTACATTCGAGCCCCATGTGATGAGGTAGCCTGCATTGTACCAGTCGCTCGACTCGGGCACGTCCGTCTGCTCGCCCCAGATCTGCGGGCTCGCGGGCGGCAGATCGGCATACCAGTCGTAGAACGAGAGGCCGACGCCGCCCATCAGCTGCATGAAGCGGATGCCCGCCGCATAGCTCAGCATCGACATCGCGGGGATAACGGAGAAGCCGAAGATGCGGTCGGAGCCGTAGGTATACGCCGTGTAGAGCACGGAGGCGGCGATCAGCTCGCTGACCTCCTGCCAGTTCGAGCGCACAAAGCCGCCCATGCCGCGTGCCTGCTTGTACTGCTTCTTCTTTGCGGGATCGGAGGCGATGCTCTTCCATGCCTCGTACGCGTTCGGATGCGCCGCACGCGCCTCACGCCAAAGAGCCGCGAGTTCCCCGCGCATATACGGGTACTTCACGCGGTGCGGACTGTAGAGATACCACGAGAACGTCGTCCCGCGCGGACAGCCGCGCGGCTCGAAGTCCGGCATATCCGGCGCCGTCTCCGGATAGTCGGTCGCCTGATTCTCCCACGCCACAATGCCGTTCTTGACGTGGACGTTCCAGCTGCACGAACCCGTGCAGTTGACCCCGTGCGTCGTGCGGACCGTCTTGTCGAACGACCAGCGGTCGCGGTACATGTTCTCCCATGCGCGCCCGCCCTCGTGCGTCTCATTGTGACCGTCTGCGGATTTCGACGTAGGAATCAGATACTTGAACTTTTGAAAGATACTGCTCACGCCTTCACCCCTCCATCAATTTCTTCATCAAAAAGATTTATATACACGATATAATTTTACTATAGGGTTAGGTCGATGGATGTGAGCAATATCACAGGTTTATAAATTTTTATAGCTGAAAATTATTCTTTCTATTGGTTTTGTCTATCAAAGAGCATTTGTCCATCTGTATACCGGATTTCTTATTTCACGCCGATAATCTTCTGTGATATAATGACAAAAATATTGTAAGCAGGTGAGAAAGGCAAATCGTGATGCTCCTATGAACACTGAACTCATACAAAACGCCTCCAAAGACAGCAATAAAATGCTCAACCACAAGATGAAGATCCTGCTCGACATTGGGCAGACATTGATGGAGAACGGCGCAGACTGTTCGCGCATCGTGCGTGATATGCGGCGCGCGGCGGTGCATCTCAGGATTCCCGCCGAGCAGATCCAGTCACATGTGACCTACACGACGCTCATGCTCTGCGTCAGCGACGGCGAGCGCTCGTTCACGCAGTTCCGCAAATGCAACAAACACGGCGTCAACCTCGCCATCCTTGCCGCCGTCAGCAAGCTGACATGGCGCATTCTGCGCGGTAATACACCGCTGAATCCGATCGAGCGCGCGATCAACCGCATCCGCGAGCGCCCCCTCTGCTATCCCGACTGGATCATCGCGCTCGGCGCCGCCGTCGGCTCGGGCGGCTCGTGCAAGCTCTTCGGCGGCAGCTGGCTCGAGGCACTGGTCGCCACCATCGCGGCACTCATGGGCTTCATCGCGCACCGCACGAGCACGCGATACGCATTCAATCCATATGCATGTGCCATGATTACGGGCTTTGTAGCAACGCTCTTCGCGTGGATCATCCCCGCTGCGCTCGGACTTCCTACAATGTGGTACGCGCTTGTCGCCTGCACCATCTTCCTCATGCCGGGCTTCCCCTCCATCAACGCCGCGAGCGATATGCTGAACCGCTTCACCACCTCTGGCATGACGCGCGCAATGGATACCATGCTCATCATCGGGGGCATGACCTTCGGCATCGCCTTCGCCATCCTCGTTGCAGGCGTGCACAACATATCGGATGTGCACATACAGCCGACGGACAGTTATCTCAATCAGGCGATTGCTGCCATCCTCGCAGCGGGCGGCTTCTCCATCATGTTCAACACACCAAAGAAACTGCTCGCCATCGTTGCGTTCGAGGGCATCGTGACCATGCTCATCCGCAACGTCCTCATGCTCGAGTTCGGACTGCCGCAGTCCATCGGCTCCTTTGCGGCTGCCGCTGTCGTCGGCATCGCCGCCCTCAAAATCATCCACATCGTCCACACGCCGAACACCCTGCTCATCATCCCGCCCGTCATCCCGCTCATCCCCTGCGTCCTCCTCTACCGCCTCCTCTTCGCCGTCCTGCACATCCAGACCATCTCCGTCGAGGAGCTGCTCGAGGCACTGCGCTTCGGCGTGAACGGCGTCACCATCATCCTCGCTGTCGTCGTTGGCGTCTCCATCCCGAACATCTTCATCCAGAAGCGCATTGAGGCGCAGCAGCAGCGTGAGATCAGCGACATTATTGCTGCGCGTGAGGATGCGTAGCGGTCTTCTTCCTCCACATCTCCATAAAAAGCTGCCTGACGGCGGCTTTTTTGTGTGGTGTCATCTATTTTATATTTATATTATTTATGATATAATAAATAATATATCGTATAGAAAGGTCAGATGATGCTCTCATGAATATTGCACCCATCAAAAATGCATCGGCGGACGATAACCGGACACTCAACCACAAGATGAAGATCCTGCTCGATATCGGACAGGCGCTCATGGAAAGCGGTGCAGACTGCGCACGGATCATACGGGATATGCGGCGCGCAGCAGCACATCTGCGCATCCCGTCCGACCAGATCCAGTCTCATGTCACCTATACAACGCTCATGCTGAATGTCACAGACGGCGAGCGATCCTTCACCCAATTTCGCAAGTGCATGAAGCACGGTGTCAATCTCGCCGTCATCGAAGCCATCAGCAAGCTGACTTGGCGCATCCTGCGCGGCAACACGCCCATGAATGCCATCGAAAATGCCGTCAATCGAATCTGGCAGCGCCCACGCTGCTACTCGACCTTCCTCACCGCACTTGGCGCTGCCGCCGGCTCAGGCGCTTCCTGCACACTCTTTGGCGGAAGTTTGCCGGAAACACTCATCGCAGCCATTGCGGCACTCGTCGGATTCAGTGCTCACCGCCTCAGCACAAGAAATGAATTCAATCCCTATGCCTGCGCCATGATTGCAGCATTTGCCGCCACCATATCTGCGTGGCTCATCCCAATGCTATTTAGATGCGGCACCATGTGGTACGCACTCGTTGCCTGCACCATCTTTCTCGTTCCCGGATTTCCAATCATCAACTCTGCAAGCGACGTCATCAACCGCTATATTTCCTCCGGAATGACCCGTGCCATCGACACGATACTCATCATCGGAGGAATGACCTTCGGCATCGCCTTTGCCATCCTCTCCACCGGCATCGAAAACATCTCCGATGTCCACATCCAACCGACAGCTGCCTACCTCGAACAGGCAGTCGCAGCAGCACTGGCGGCTGTCGGCTTCTCCATCATATTCAACACGCCGAAAAAACTGCTCGCAATCGTCGCGCTCGAAGGCACCCTCACAATGCTCATCCGCAACGTCCTCATGATCGAATGCAATTTGTCACAGGCGGTCGGTTCGTTTGCTGCAGCAGCAGTCGTCGGCATCTCCGCACTCAAGGTGATCCACATCGTCCACACACCGAATACACTGCTCATCATCCCACCCATCATCCCGCTTGTCCCCGGCGTACTCCTCTACCGTCTGCTCTTTGCTATCCTGCACATCCAGACCATCTCCGTCGAGGAGCTCTTGGAGGCACTGCGCTTCGGCGTGGATGGCGTGACCATTATCCTCGCCATTGTCGTCGGTGTCTCCATCCCGAATATCTTCATCCAGAAGCGCATCGAAGCACAACAGCTGCGCGAGATCAATAGAATTATCGAAAGGCGCGAGGCAGAGGGCTGACAGGACAGACGCGCGTATTTGCTTGTTTCCCCCATAATCATGTGGACTAATATGCACAGTAGTTAAAAAAAAATTACTTTTAGTACTTGACAAAAGTGTCTGAATTATATTAAAATCCCAAATAGGGTATACCTTTAGAAATTCCCCTAGCCGTTTCAAACCTTCTGTATTTTTTATCTATCTGTAGTAGGAGGAAAAAAACATGATTGTTGGCGTTTCGAAGGAAATCAAGAACAATGAGTTCCGCGTCGGTATGACCCCTTCGGGTGTCGAGGCGATGCGCCGTGCTGGTCACACGGTCCTGATCGAAGAGGGCGCCGGCGTTGGCAGCGGCTTCACGGATGCCGATTACAAGGCTGTTGGCGCTGAGATCGTCTCGGACAAGAAGGCTCTGTTTGATCGTTCTGAAATGATTGTTAAGGTGAAAGAGCCGCTTGAATCCGAGTATGACCTCTTCCATGAGGGGCAGATCCTCTTCACCTACCTCCATCTCGCAGCTGAGCCCGAACTGACGGAAGCTCTCCTCAAGAAGAAGGTTGTCGGCATTGCCTATGAGACGGTTATCGCCAAGGGCGGCCGTGGTCTCCCCCTGCTCGCACCGATGAGCGAAATTGCAGGCCGTATGTCCGTCCAGATCGGCGCACAGTTCCTTGAGAGCCGTTACGGCGGCAGCGGCGTCCTCCTCGGCGGTATCGCAGGTGTCGCAGCAGGACAGGTCGTCATCATCGGCGGCGGCAACGTCGGCACGAATGCAGCAAAGATTGCTGTTGGTCTCGGCGCACGCGTCACCATCATCGACCTCTCGATTGAGCGTCTCCGCTATCTCGATGAGATCTTCGGCGGTCGTGTTGTCACGGAGTACTCCTCGAGCTACAACATCGCAAAATGGGTCAAGGAGGCAGACCTCCTCATTGGCTCGGTTCTCGTGCCGGGCGGCCGTACGCCGACCCTCGTCACCGAGGACATGATCAAGACGATGAAGAAGGGCTCCGTTGTCGTCGACGTTGCAATCGACCAGGGCGGCTCCATCCAGACCTGCGACCACTGCACGACGCATGAGAACCCGACGTTCGAGAAGCATGGCGTTGTCCACTACTCCGTTGCAAACATCCCGGGTGCTGTATCGCGTACCTCCACGCTCGGCATCACGAACGCAACGATCGAGTATGCTCTCGCACTCGCAAACAAGGGCTACAAGGCAGCTCTCCGCGATATCCCCGGCTTCAAGTATGGTCTCAACACCATCGACGGGCATCTCACGAACGAGCCGGTCTCCAAGGCGCTGAACATTCCGTTCAAGCCCATTGACGAGTTCCTTGCTTAATTCTCTACGCTGACTGCTGAGGGGCTGTTTCACTCCCATATGCTTCCATATGCGCCGTGAAACAGCCCCCTTTTTCTTAGGAATCACTTGTGAATTCAACGGTTCCTCAATGAAAACTGAAAAGAAAGGCTTGGAGGTCTTTGTATGTTTTTTAAGAAGAAAACACTGGAGGACTTCAGTGCGCAACGCGAAGGCAGCGGAATGCTCCGCACGCTGAGCACTCTTGACCTTACCTTCCTTGGCATCGGCGGCATCATCGGCTCGGGCGTGTTCGTTCTGACCGGTATCGGTGCCGCGCGCTACGCAGGCCCCGGTATTGTATTATCCTTCGTTGCCGCAGGTCTTCTCTGTATGCTCGTCGGACTTGCCTACGCCGAGCTCGCATCGCTGATCCCCGCTGCGGGCAGTGCGTATGCCTATACGTTCGCATCTCTCGGTGAGGGCATGGCGTTCCTGTGCGGGTGGTCGCTGATCATCGGCTACATCGTTACCGCGAGTGCGGTTGCCGTCGGTTTCTCCGCCTACTTCTCAGGAATGATGGCATCCCTCGGGATGGAGATACCAAAGGCGCTTCTCACAACGGCACCAGAGGGCGGTATCATCAACCTCCCCGCCGTCGTTATCACCCTCCTCATCGGCTTCATCCTCGCGCATGGCACGAAGGAAAGCTCGCGTCTCAACGCGATCCTCATCTCGCTCACGCTGTGTGCAATTGTCGCATTCGTTGTCGTCACCTCGCCCCATATGGATATGGCGAAGAATATGGAGCCGTTCCTGCCCTTTGGTGCTGCCGGCATCATGACGGGCGCAGCGGTCGTGTTCTTCTCCTTCATGGGCTTCGATACGGTTGCAACCTCCGCCGAGGAGTGCAAGACGCCCGAGAAGAGCCTCCCAATCGGCATCATTGCATCGGTCTTTGTCTGCCTCTGCATCTACTCTGTCGTGGCATTCGTCCTCACGGGTACGGTCAACTACGCAGATCTCGACCGCGCAGATCCGGTTGCCTACTGCCTCCGTCTCATCGGCTACACGGGGCTGGCAAACCTCGTTACCGTCGGCATCCTCTTCGGTATGATCACAACGCTGATCGTTTACATCTTCGGTCAGGCACGCGTCTTCTTTGCAATGTCGCGTGACGGCTTCCTGCCGAAGTCGATGGCGAATATTCATCCGAAATACGGCACGCCGTACTTCATTACCCTCGTCGGCTCCGTCATCATTGCCTTCATTGCAGGCTGCGTCCCGATGCTCTACATCGTCGAGCTTGCGAACACTGGTGTTCTCGCGGCATTCTTCATCGTCTTCGTGGGTCTGATTGCGCTCCGCCGTCATTCTCCCGACCTGCCGCGCACGTTCCACTTCCCCCTGCTCTACGTGCTCGCACCGATCGGTATGGCTGTCTGCCTCTATCTCATCTGGGCGCTCTCGCTCGTGACGAACATCACGTTCATTGTGCTCATGATTCTTGGTTACTTCTTCTATGCCAGCTACGCTCCATCGCATCGCTGCTGGGAAAAGAAATAGTATCCATCCCCTGTAAGACTTTACAGCCCGTCCTATGGACGGGCTGTTTTCTATTGGAATACGATACATCTTTCACAAATAAGAATACATTGCATAAATTCCTTGCATACGCTAAAATGATAGGGCTAATTTTAGGATATGACAAGAATTTGAAAGGATGAGCCCTATGCCAAGCCGTGCGGCGTGGGTCGAGATTGATCTCGGAGCGATTGCCCACAACTACAAAGAAATTCGCAAACATATGCAGACGGGTGCAAAGCTCTGTGCCGTGGTCAAGGCGGATGCCTACGGACATGGTGCGATTGCTGTCGCACGCAAGGCAATCGCGGCGGGCGCAGAGTACCTCGCAGTTGCAACGATCTCCGAGGCGATGAAGCTGCGTGAGGCGGGATTTACAACGCCGCTCCTCATCCTCGGACTGACGAAGCCGGACAGCTCATTCGACATCGTGGACGCCGATCTCACACAGACGGTCTGCCGTCTCGATCTCGTGCAGGCACTCTCGGCGGAGGCTGTCGCGCAGGGCAAACGGGTCAAGGTACACCTCGCTGTCGATACGGGACTCGGCCGCATCGGCGTCCGCCCCGAGGACGCAGCGCACTTTGCACGCGTCATTACCGCCATGCCGGGCATCGAACTAGAGGGCGTTTTCTCGCATTTCGCGCTTGCAGACATCGCGGACAAGACATTTTCCATGGAGCAGATTCGACGTTTTCAAGAGGCATGCGAGGCAATCGAGGCGGTGGGTATCGACATTCCGATCCGCCACATCGCCGAGTCCGCTGCAATACTCGATCTGCCCAATGTGCATTTCGACATGGTGCGCGCGGGCATTCTGCAATATGGCCTCTGGCCGTCCGACGAGGTGACGCGCCCGCTCGATCTTCGCCCTGCGATGCGCTTCTGCGCACGCATTGTCTACATCAAGACGATCCCGCCCGGCACATCCATCGGATACGGGCGCAACTTCATCGCCGCGCGTGAGAGCCGCATTGCGACGATCTCCGTCGGCTATGCGGACGGCTACCTCCGCGCCTACACGGGCGGATTCGTGGAGGTCTGCGGGAAGCGCGCACCGATTGCGGGACGCATCTGCATGGATCAGTGCATGATCGATATCACGGACATCCCCGAGGCAAAACTCGGAGACATCGTGACCCTCTTCGGCTCGCAGACGCTCACGGCGGACGATCTTGCACGCTGGGCAGATACGATCAGCTACGAGGTGCTCTGCCTCGTCTCGAAGCACGTCTCACGGATCTACGTGGAGTAATTCGATAAAGTCATCTCATCCCCGCGCATCTGCGGGGATTTTTTTACGGTCATTGCATGGACATTTGCACTGGATCTTCTGATTCCCATTTGTGAAATCCTTTCCTTTGTGATAAAATAAAAATGTTTTGGTGCGCTGCAGGGGGGAGTTATGACGGGCGAAAAAAATAATGCGCACACGGCACTCTCATCTGCATTCGTACTTGTCTCCGTTGCTGCGCTGACGATTGTGCTGACGGCATCACTCTGCGCACGCGCGGGACTGCCGTTCGCAGCGGCATATACGGTCAGCGTCCTTGCGTGCATCATCGGGACACTCGCCGCCTCATACGGCGGACGGACGCTCATTGCACTCCCCTCGCCCGCCATCACGGCGTGGCTCGTCTATGTGGAGATCATTGCAAAGGGTCTTACGTGGCAGGAGATGCTCGGCATTGCGGCAGCGGTCTCCATCATCGGCGCTGCGCTCACGCGCACGAAGTACGCTGAGGCACTCATGCACGCCGTGCCCCCCATCGTCCGCACGGGTCTTGTCATGGGTCTCGGACTCACAATGCTTGTGACGGCGGCACTCTATGCGCGCATTCTCCTGCCGTCGCCGTGGGCGCTCACGATGGGCGGAACGCTCAGCGATCCGCTCACCTACTTCACGCTGACGGGCATTCTGCTCGTCCTCCTGCTCTCTGTACGGGGCGTACGCGCGGCACTGCCGCTTGGCATGCTGCTGATCGGCGCACTCACATGGGCGGAGGGCTTCTGGGAGATCCCCGCCGCGCCGTTTTACACGCCCGATCTCTCTGCGGCATTTACGCTGATGCTCCCGCAGACGGAGCCGTTTGCCGCGATCATGCTCGGCGTGATGCTGCTGCTCGCACTCATGATCGAGACGATGGCAGTGTTGACGGCACGGGCACATGAGGGGAATGCTGCGCCGCTCTTTCGTCTCTTTTCGGTCAGCGGCGTTGCCGCGTTCATCGGCGCATTTCCGCTGGCGGCTGCACCGATCTCACTCGTCGTATCCGAGAATACCGAGAAGTGCCGCATTGCGGGCATACCGCATACGGCACTCGCCGCTGCACTCCTGCTGCTCCTCATTCTGCCCTGTGCGCCGCTGATGCAGGCGCTTGCGGATTTCCCCGCCGTCCCCGCCATCGCGCTTGCCGTGACGGGGCTGCTGCTCCTTGCGCGCGGCATTCAGATACTCCGCACCACTGAGGATATTGGTCTGCGCGAGGGTGCGGTTCTCGCCGTATTTCTCCTCGCGTCATACGACATCGCGACGGGGCTGACGCTCGCGCTGATTTTCTGGACACTGCTCACGACGGCGCGAGGGCAGAAAATCACACGTACAACATGGGTGCTGACGGCATTCTTCACCGTATTTGCCCTGCTCAAATGGATTCTGTAGAGGACTTTTCTCCTCAAAAAATAAATTGGGAGGTTCATCACTTGCGAAAGGATATTCTTCTGCGCGGCTCTCTTGCCGCAACCCTCACGGGGCTTTTCATTCTGACTGCGGCATCCGGCGAGGCGCGCCGCGCACACGATTCGGATAATACGACGAAGGTTCGTACGGAGCGCGGTGCTGCTCCCGCAGAAAAGGCGGATTTCCGTACGCGCATCGACGCACTCATGAAGGAAGCTGCGGAGGCAAATGCTGTGGCAGCGTCAAAGGCCCCCCCCCGAGCCGCTGTTCAGTGTGCCCCAAACGCTCTCTGAGTATGACACCGCCATCATCGGCACGCCGCTCGCAAGTCAGGAACAGTGCGTGGACTATCTTCTCAGCGTGAATCCGAACCCCGAGATCTCGGTTACGCCGCGTGAGCTTGTCTCCTACTACTATGAGGAGGGCGCGCGCGAGGGCATCCGCCCCGATGTGGCGTTTGCACAGGCGCTCAAGGAGACGGGCTTCTTTCGCTACGGCGGCACGGTGACCCCCGACCAGAACAACTACTGCGGACTCGGCACAACGAGTGCAACAGTGAAAGGAGCCTACTTTGCCACTTCGCAGATCGGCGTGCGCGCACATATCCAGCATCTGCTCGCCTATGCGTCGACGCGCCGGCCTGTTGCGCCCGTCGTCGACCCCAGATACACGCTCGTCCGCAATGTCTACGGCACAAGCACACTCGGGCATTGGGAGGATCTCAACGGACGCTGGGCAGTTCCCGGCGACTCGTACGGACAGAGCATCCTGTCGATGTTTCGCGCAATCCTGCGCAAGTAGGGAAGGAGAACCGTCAGAATGATTACCGTCAACAATCTGAGTCTGCAATTCGGCAAACGCGTCCTCTATAAGGACGTGAACCTGAAATTCACCCCCGGCAACTGCTATGGCATCATCGGCGCAAACGGCGCGGGCAAGTCCACCTTCCTCAAGCTCCTCTCGGGCGACATTGAGCCGACGGGCGGCATCGTGGAGATCACGCCGGGCGAGCGCCTTGCCGTCCTGCAGCAGGATCACTATGCCTACGACGAGGTGGAGGTGCTGCGCACGGTCATCATGGGGCATCCGCGCCTCGTGGAGATCATGGACGAGAAGGACGCGCTCTACGAAAAGCCCGACTTCTCCGACGAGGACGGCATGCGTGCCTCCGAACTCGAGGCGGAGTTCGCAGAGCTGGACGGATGGAACGCGGAGACGGAGGCGGCACAGCTCCTCAACGGACTCGGTGTCCCCGACGCAAAACACACGCTCAAGATGAACGAGCTCTCCCCCTCGGAGAAGGTGCGCGTCCTGCTCGCACAGGCACTCTTCGGTTCGCCCGACATCCTCCTCCTCGACGAGCCGACGAACCATCTCGACGTGAACTCGATCAACTGGCTCGAGAACTTCCTCGGCGAGTTCCCGAACACGGTCATTGTCGTCTCGCATGACCGGCACTTCCTCAATCAGGTCTGCACCTACATCTGCGACGTGGACTTCGGCAAGATCTCCCTCTTTGCGGGCAACTATGACTTCTGGTATCAGTCCAGTCAGCTCGCCCTGCAGATGGCAAAGGACGCAAACAAGAAGAAAGAGGAGAAAATCAAAGAGCTGCAGACCTTCATTCAGCGCTTCTCCGCAAACGCCTCGAAGTCGCGTCAGGCGACCTCGCGCAAGAAACTCCTCGAGCGCATCACGCTCGACGATATCAAGCCCTCGACGCGCCGCTATCCGTACATCGCCTTTACGCCTGATCGCGAGGCGGGCGATCAGCTGCTGACGGTTGAGGGGCTGTCCAAGGAGATCGACGGACGTCAGCTCTTCAAGAATGTCAGCTTCACGCTGAAGAAGGGCGACAAGGTTGCCTTCGTCGGTCCGAACGGCGCGGCAAAGACCATGCTCTTTAAGATTCTCATGGGCGAGGAAGAGGCGGACGAGGGTACGTTCAAATGGGGCGTGACGACGACGCAGACCTATCTTCCCTCGGACAACAGCTCTTATTTTGATGACGTGAAGCTCAACCTCGTCGACTGGCTGCGCCAGTACTCCAAGGATCCGGACGAGACCTTTGTGCGCGGCTTCCTCGGGCGCATGCTCTTCTCGGGCGAGGAGAGTCAGAAGCGCGCCGAGGTGCTCTCGGGCGGCGAGCGCGTCCGCTGTATGCTCTCGCGCATGATGCTCTCGGGCGCGAATGTCCTCCTCTTTGACGAGCCGACCGACCATCTCGACCTCGAGTCCATCACGGCACTGAACAACGGGCTCATGTCCTTCGGTGGCACGATTCTCTTCGCCTCGCGCGACCACGAGTTCACGCAAACCGTTGCAAACCGCATCATCGAGATCACGCCCGTCGGCGTTGTCGACCGCATCTCGACCTACGATGAATACCTCTCGAACGAGACGGTGAAGCAGCAGCTTGCGGAGAAGTACAAGGCTGCGGAGTAAAAGGGAGGCGACATTGCTCCTAAGCGAACCCTAGTGGAGCAAGTGAGTAAAGCGGGCGTTTCGCCCCCTGCGGATTTCTTTCGTCCAAGCGAAGCGCGTTTAAGAAGTCCGCAGCAGGTATTAGGGAATCACGAACTCAATGATGCCGTTCAGATTGGTGCAGATTTTTCGTCCTGTCAAGAAGATAAACCGGAGGCATAGCGGTGGCTATGCTGAGGATTTATCGACGCAGAGAGGGCGGAAAAGATGTGCCAAGATGAATGGCTGAATGAGTCCGTGATTCCCTCAGCGAATAAGCACGCGATCACTTGCGTAACTAAGCGTTCGCGTGGAGCATGTCGGTTCATGCTTTTAGGCAGGAGGTGAGAGGATGCTGGGTACACTCTTGCAGGGCACGGAGAACAAGAATGCCGCTCTGCGCCTGCGCGAGATGGTCACGGTGCTGCGCCGCCACGACATTGTACATGGTCTGACGCCGGCGAAACTACGCGCCATCTTCGAGGATCTCGGTCCCACCTTTGTGAAGTTCGGGCAGATCATGAGCATGCGCCCCGACTTTCTGCCAACGGAGTACTGCGATGAGCTGATGAAGCTGCAGACGGGCGCGCGCCCTCTCCCCTTCCCCGTCATCCTCTCCATCGTGGAGCAGGAATACGAGCGCGAGTGGAACAAGGTTTTCCGCACGATCGACAGCACGCCGCTCGGCTCCGCGAGCATCGCGCAGGCACATCGCGCAACGCTCACCTCGGGTGAGCAGGTCGTCATCAAGGTGCAGCGCCCCGGCATCCATGAGATCATGCGCATGGATCTCACGCTCATGAAGCGTGCAGCAACCATCATCCGCCTTGTCAGCCGCGATGATGTCGTCGATTTCCGCACGCTAATGGATGAGATGTGGAACATCGCAAAACAGGAGATGGACTTCCTCATCGAGGCGGGACATATCGAGGAGTTCGCGCATCTGAACCGCGATAATCCCTTCATCTCCTGCCCGCGCGTCCTGCGCGACCTCTCCACCCAGCACATCCTCGTCATGGAGTACATCGACGGCATCCCGCTCGACCAGACCGAAGCACTGCACGCGGCGGGCGTTAACGTCACGCAGATTGGGCGCCGCCTCGGCGAGAACTACGCAAAGCAGATCATCGAGGATGGCTTCTTCCACGGCGACCCGCACCCCGGCAACATTCGCGTGCGAAACGGCACGATTGTCTGGCTCGACCTCGGCATGATGGGGCGTCTCAGCAACCGTGACCGCACAGCGCTGCGCCGTGCGATCCTCGCGCTCGCAACCCATGACACCTTTGAGATGAAGGCGGCTGTCCTCGCGCTCGGCATCGTGCGTGGGCGCATCAACCACGCGCAGCTCTATCAGGACATCGACGTGATGATGGAGCAGTACGGCTCTCTCGATTTCAGCGACGTGCACATGGGCGTGCTGACGAATCAGATCCTTGGAATCCTGCGCGTCCACCACATCGGCTGTCCGAGCGGGCTTGCGATGTTTGCACGCGGGGTTATGACCGTGGAGATCGTCATGCGCCGCTGCGCCCCCGAGGTCAGCTTCCTCGAGATCTTTGCACGCAGCCTGTCGTTGGGATTCGTACAGGGCATGACGTGGCGCGAGGGACTGGCGAAAGCACGGCAGGAGGGCATCATGCTCCTGCGCAAGTCCGTCCAGATCCCAGAGCAGCTTGCCGACCTCCTCAAGATGACAATGAGCGGACAGGCAAAGCTGAACATCGACCTCACAGGCTCGGAGGAACCCGTCCAGCGCCTCGACAAGATGATCAACAAGCTCATCATCGCACTCCTATGCGCGGCGCTCCTCATCGCCTCGAGCACCATCTGCACAACGGATATGAAACCGCAGATCGGCGGCATTCCGTTCCTCGGCATCCTAGGCTACCTCATTGCATTCATCCTGAGTCTGCGGCTCATCTGGGACATTCACAAGGGAGTGTAGAGTATGCGCGGTATACGCGGCGCCACGACAGTTGGGCGCAATGAAAAGGAAGAAATCTGGCTGGCGGCGCAGGAACTTATCACGGAACTCCTGCGTACGAATGCCATCACACCTGCTGACATCGGTGCGGCCATCTTCAGTGTCACCGACGACCTGACGGCGGCATTCCCGACGGCGGGCGTGCGCCGCATCGCAGGATTCGACCTCGTTCCCCTCTTTGACGCGCGCCAATGTGCGATTGAGGACAGCCTCCCGCGCTGCATCCGCGTCCTCCTCCTTGTCAATACAGACGCCGCACAGAGTGACATTCACCATGTCTATCTCCGTGCGGCGGCAAACCTCAGACCCGATCTTGAGGGATAAATTTGCAGAAAGCTCCATTATGAAAAAAATATCCCACCTCTTCGCCGCATTCGCCGTTCTGGGGACTTCCCTCCTCTCCGGTTGCGCCTTCATGCTGACGGGCGAAAACGGCGATCCATATACAGCGGACGACGTGATCGACATCGTGTCATCGGAGTTCGCCGCCTGCAAGCCTCATATTGTCCCCGTGACAACTCAAGTTGAAAAAGAAAAACCGTTCCAGCGCAATACATACGTCCTGTACGATGAGGCGAACGATTTCACCTTTTCCGCCAGAGCAGTTGTCCGCAGACCGACACTCCCGCTCCCATGCGCCCAACGGGATACGAACGCAGCCTTTGCCTATGCCGAGGGCTATGCCGCCCATCTGAACCCGCAGATCTGCGCAATGACAGAAACGTACGGTTTTCGCACCGCCACACGGGAGGAGTCTGCGGCATTGATCCAGTCGAAGATCAAACGCAAACAGGGCGATATGGAATTCTCTCTCTTTGACGAGGGGGATTTTATCTTCGTCAGTGACACTGCTATGGGTGCAGATATGGTCGCAGTCTGCAGGAACCTCTACGATATGTATAAGCCGGAAGGAGACGGCGTGATCCTCTCCAACCTATACGGGCGCAAGATCACATTTTACTATCTGCCGCCCGGCGAAGAGGACTTGACCAAAGGCATCTTTATCCTATTCTTCACACTGGAAGGTCGGAACGACTGGGCGGCCACGCTGTCCGACAATCCCGGCTCCTCATCGAATGAAAAGGATGTCGCCGTTCTGGAAAAGAACCTCGGAGATTACTTCGAGCATTGTCTCCGCGGCGCGGCACATTCACATTAGGGAATCACTGATAAAATGAAGTCCGTCAGATTGGCGTAGATTTTTTCGTCCGATTGAGGAGGCAAACCGGACGCAGAGTGGTGCTCTGTGGAGGATTTGCCGACAAAAAGCGGGCAAAAAAGATGCGCTAAGATGGCGGTGCTGAATTTATCAGTGCTTCCTTAGTTTTGTCCATAGAAAAAGCACAGAAGCCTTCGCTTCTGTGCTTTTTTCATATGCGGTTTCTGTTTAGCGCTTGCGCATCCATTCGGGGATATCGATGATATCCATGCCTCCGGAGCCGGCATTCGGCTCGACGACATTCATGCGGCGATTGCCGGCAGCATTTCCCATATTCGGCGGGATAATCGACGCCGCGGGACGTGCCTGTGGCTGCGGAGCAGCAGGCTGTGCGGGCACCGCCTTCGGTGCGGACGTGCCGGTCATGCCCGGCATGGAGATCCAATCCGCCGTCAGCCCCGTATCCGTATAGTTCGCCCCCATCGTGCCGGCGGTCTCCGTCACTCCGAAGCCCGTCGCAACAACGGTGACGCGGACGCTGTCATCGAGACTCTCGTCCACGCCGATACCCCAGATGATATTTGCCTGACGCCCGTTCGATGCGTTCATGATGACGCTGTTCAACCACTCGGATGCCTCGTTGACCTCATACATGCTGAGCGCCCTCGAGCCCGTGAAGTTCATAATGACGGAGGTCGCACCCTCAATGCTCGTCTCGAGCAGCGGCGACTCGATTGCAGCCTTTGCCGCCGCAACCGATGCACCCTCGCCGCGTGCCTCACCGATGCCCATGATCGCCGCACCACCGTTCGCCATCGTCGTCTGAACGTCCGCAAAGTCGAGGTTGACAACCCCCTGATTCGTGATGAGGTCGGTGATCCCCTTGACGCCCTGCCAGAGCACATTGTCAACCTTGCTGAACGCCTCGGTGACAGGTGTGCTCTTGTCGATGATCTTCATGAGGCGGTCGTTCGGAATCGTAATGATCGTGTCAACGTGCTGCTGCAGATTCGTGATTCCCGCATCCGCATTGCGCGCGCGCGTCATGCCCTCATAGGAGAAGGGACGCGTGACAACGGCAACCGTCAGTGCACCGAGCTCGCGCGCACACTCCGCGACAACGGGTGCTGCCCCCGTGCCCGTACCGCCGCCCATGCCGGCAGTGATGAAGACCATATCCGCGCCGCGCAGCGCCGCTACGATCTTCTCGCGGCTCTCCATCGCGGCTGCCTCGCCAATCTCGGGGCGTGCACCTGCACCGAGCCCCTTATCGCCGATCTGAATGCGCACTGCTGCCTTGGACTGCAGGAGCGCCTGTGCATCCGTATTGATCGCCACAAATTCAACGCCCTGCAATCCGGAGTCAATCATATTATTGACCGCGTTGCCACCGCCGCCGCCTACACCGACAACGATGATCTTTGCGAGTTCTTCAAAGTTATCATCCAGTTCGAACACAGCTTCAGCCTCCATATGATGTGTATATATGCTTCTATCAATAAATAGTAATTGTCCTCGCATATTTTACCATGAAAATCAATATATTTCCATAGCAACAAAAAATTTTAGTATCTTTTATTATTCCACGCCGTCCCGATAGTCCTTCAGCAGGTGGCGGCGCAGGATTGCAAGGTTCTTGAAGATACGGAAGCCGAATGCGAGCAGGGCGACGTAGTAGAGGTCGATGCCGAGGCGGTCGCCGATGAAGACGAGCGCTGCCGCGAGCAAGGTATTCGAGAAAAAACCTGTGACAAAGACATGCTTGTCGAAGCGCTCCGCAACTGCAGCTCTGAGGCCGCCGAATGCGGCGTCAAGCGCCGCAACGAGCGCGACGGAAAAGAGCTTTGAATACGCGAGCGGAATGACAATCGGGCTCACATAGCCGATGAGGAGGCCGATCGCGAGGCTGACGAGAACGATGTAAATCATTTATTTCCCTCCTCGCGCTCCTCTGTCTCACGCGCGTAGCTCTGCCGTATGCTCCCGCGATAGGGTGGAATGTAAACATCGTCGCTCACGGTGATATCGAGCTGGATGCCCCAGACGCTCAGGGTCTCGACGACGCCGCCACGCATCCGCAGCGAGTTCTCAAGTGACTTCTTGTCCCCAATGGCGCGAATCTCAAACGGCGCGGAGGAGCGCACGTTGTTCACAGAGAGTGTCGGCCCCGCGCAGCGGATCTCGGAGATGCCCGTGAGACGCTGTCCATTGACGGAGATCGCCTCAGCGCCCGCCGCGCGCAGCTCGTTGATGACGCGCAGGAGATCGTCGTCGTGGATGACGTAGAGATTCGGATTCTCCCCCGCCTTTACGGGCTTTGCGCTGTCATCCATGCGCACAATGACGCCCTCCCCCTCAAGGGGTACGAGTGCCGCACGGTAGCGCAGCATTTCCTGATCCTGCTTGTTGTCCACATCGGCGGCAGCCGCCTGCATCTTGCGCAACTCCTCGCCGAGCTCGTCGCGCTCGTGCTCGGTCTGAAGCAGGCGATCCGAGATCTCCTCAATGCGCTGCTGCGAAAGGCTTGCCTTTCCATCCTGCGCCGTGCGAAACTGCACGGCAATCATAAATCCGATCAATACGCAGACGAGCGCAATGAGCCACCCGCCCTGCCGGAATTGTTTCATTTATTTCCCCTCTATAGTCTTATCTGCGAGTTTGATAAATGGTGCGTCATAGCTAAAGTCGACGTACTCGATTGTATGACGCGTGGTCTTCTGATCCTGCAAAAAATCCTGTGTGAGTCCTGCCTTCTCGGGGATGCGCCCGATATCACCGAGACGGATTGGAAGCGCCGTCTTCGTGTAGGCAACGACGGCGGACGGCACGGTGATGTTGACCTCGGAGATCTCCCCAATGTCCGCAGGGTCAATCTTCGCGAGGAAGGTGATGACCTGCGCGACCTGCGCATTGGAGTTGTCATCCCCGATGTAGAGATCGCGCAGCTTCACCCCTGTGATGATGGGGATGTCCGCGCCCTTGAGTGTGCGATAGCTCGCGATGACCTTGCCCTGACGGTCAAAGTCCAGATAGCCGTAGTCACAGGCGACCGTAGCCACGGGAATCCGCTCGACGATCTCCATCTCGATCTTGTTCGGTAGCTGACGGCGCACAACGGCGGACTCGATGCGCAGATCGTGCAACAGATTCGTCGTCATGGCATCCGTCTTTAGTTCAAATAGGCGTTGTCCGTACTGAATGCGTGCAATCTCGCACAGCTCTGCCTCGTCCAGATGGACGTTGCCGCGCACAACGAGCTGCTGAAAGGTGAAGAGCGGCGAATAGATGAGCGCGGCAATCGCGGCGGCGGCACACAGGAGGTAAAGTGCCCCCTTTAGAACGCGGCGCGAACTCATCGACGGTATCCCGCCATCGCGAGGATCTCCTCGCAGAGCTCAGGAAAATCAATGCCGACGGCACGTGCGGCATCGGGCACGAGCGAGGTCGCCGTCATGCCCGGCACGGCGTTGACCTCGATAGCGTACGGCTCGCCCGCATCGCTCAGCATGACATCAATGCGCGCAACACCCGCGCAGCCGCACGCCTGAAATGCGCGCACGGCGAGCTGCTGCACCGCCGCCGTACACTCCTCGGAAATCTCTGCGGGCACAATATGCGTCGATGCGCCCGGCGTATACTTGCTCTCGTAGTCATAGCGCCCCGAGGTGGTCGTAATCTCGATAACGGGCAGCGCCTCCGCGTGGGAACTCGTTCCCCGCACGGCGACCGTCAGCTCGCGCCCTTGGATGAACTCCTCGATGAGCACCTCGTTCCCATACGAGAACGCCTCATCAATCGCACGCTGCACGTCCTCCTCACGCGTCACAATATAGACACCGATGCTCGAGCCCTGCTCGGGTGCCTTGACGACGAGCGGGAGATCGAACTCCGCGCGCACGCGCTCCGCCGTATATACGTCCCGCTCCCCCGCATGAATGCAGAGGAAGCGTGGTGTCGCAATGCCCTCCGCGCGGAAGATACGCTTCGCCGTCAGCTTGTCCATCGTAAGCGCGGCGGCGCGCACGCCCGAGCCCGTGTAGGGGATGCCGAGCATGTCGAGTGTCCCCTGCAGAACGCCGTCCTCGCCGTACTTCCCATGCAGGGCATTGAATACGATGGCAGGATGCAGATTTTGAATCTCCTCGGCAAATGTGGGCGGGTTCAGCTCCATGCCGACGGCGGGATAGCCCTTTGAGAGCAGCGCCTTCAGAATCGCACCGCCCGAGCGGCGCGAGACCTCCGCCTCCGTGGAGGAGCCGCCCATGACGACGACAACGGGCTGCTCGCCCGTGCCTACCGTACCGTTTTTAAGCTGTTCGACCAGCGCCTCCCCAACCTCGAGGATGTTGCCCGCGCCCATCGTGATGACAAGATCGCCCGCACGCACGTGCTGTGCAAGGTAGCACTCGAGATCTGCACGCTCGGGCAGGTAGACACTGTCCTGCCCCGTTGCCTTTGCGACCTCCTCCATCAGCGTCTCGCCGCTGATGCCGGGAATCGGTGCCTCGCCCGCCGCATAGACATCGGTCAGGAGGAGCAGGTCTGCTGCGGCAAAGCATCCGCCAAACTCCGCGCGCAGGAGCTGCGTACGCGAGTAGCGATGCGGCTGAAAGACGCAGATGAGGCGTGCGGGATTCGTCGCACGCGCCGCCGTCAGCGTCACGGCAATCTCCGTCGGATGGTGTGCATAGTCATCCACCACCCAGACGCCGCGCTCCTTGCCCTTCGTCTGGAAACGGCGCTTTGCCCCGTGGAAGCCCGCAAGCGCATCCTGTATCTGCGTGAAATCGACGCCCGCAAGACGTGCGACCGCAATGCAGGCGAGCGCATTGAGCACATTGTGACGCCCCGGGATGTTGAGGGAGATGCGCCCCATCTCTGCGCCGCGCTCAAACACATTGAACGAGATGATGGAGCCGTGCGTCTCGATGTCCGCCGCACGGTAGTCCGCCTCCCGATCAATGGCATAGGAAATAACGCGCCGCTTCGTCGCCGCCGCGATGTTCCGCAGGATCTCATTTTCAAAGCAGAGCACCGCCGTGCCGTCCTCATCCACCTGATCGACGAACGTGCGGAATGCCTCGATGATCTTCTCCATCGTGCCGTAGTGATCCATATGGTCGTCCTCGACGTTCGTCACAACGGCGACGTGGGGGCGCAGCTTGAGGAAGGAGCCGTCGCTCTCATCTGCCTCGGAGACGAGCCAGCGACTCGTGCCAAGCTTCGCATTCGTACCGAGATCGGGCACCTCGCCGCCGACAATGATGGTCGGCGACACGCCCACGCGGTCGAGCGTCACACCAATCATGGAGGTGGTCGTCGTCTTGCCGTGCGAACCCGCGACGGCGATGCCGTCGTACTCATTCACGAGCGCGGCATTGATGTCAGAGCGGTGCAGCTTCGGGATGCGCAGATCCCACGCTGCAATGACCTCGGGGTTGTCGTAGGGAATCGCCGTGGAGACGACAATCGCATCTGCACCGCGTACATTCTCCGCGCGCTGTCCGTCCGTCGACACGCGCGCGCCGAGTCGCACGAGTTCCTCGATGATGGGCGATGTCCCCTGATCGGAGCCGGACACATTGTAGCCGAGCAGGAGGAGAATCTTTGCGAGCGGACTCATCCCTGCGCCGCCGATGCCGACAAAATGTATGTTGTGAATCCCCTTCAAATCCTTGAGCAACGTCCTCACCCTTCTCTTTTACAAATCCGCAGCGCAAGCGCCGCGATCTCCTCTGCTGCCTCGGGCTTTCCGAGCCGCTTCATCGCCGCCGCCATATCTGCGCGGCGCGCATCATCCGCGAGCAGAGCGCCGAGCGCCCCTTCAAGTGCCGCAGCGCTGACATCGCGGTTGAGAATGACCTCTGCGGCGCCCGCCGCCTCGACAGCGCGCGCATTTTTCTCCTGATGGTTCTCCGCCGCATACGGGTACGGGATGAGGATCGCGGGCACCCCCCGTGCCGCGAGCTCCGCCAGCCCCGTTGCGCCCGCGCGAAAGACAGCGACATCCGCCATCGCCATCGCCTCTGGCATATTGTAGAGATACGGCAGGACGCGCAGGTTCGGATGCTCCTCGAGCCGTACGCCCGCATTCCGTATGCGCGCAAGTGTATCCCCATGCTCGTCCGAACCCGTCACATGGAGGTACTGCACCTCGCTCTGCTCCGCCGCGTGCGCGATAACCTCGACCATCGCGCGATTGATCGAGCGCGCGCCGCGGCTGCCGCCCGAGACGAGCACAGTCTTTTTCGCAGGGTCAAACCCAAATGCCCGCGCGCCGTCCTCACGCGTCGCCGTCAGCACCTCGGGGCGGATCGGATTGCCCGTCACATAGGTCTTTTCCTTTGGGAAAACATTCTTTGCGTCCTCCATGCCCACGGCAATCGCCGTTGCAAATTTCGCGAGGATGCGGTTCGTCACGCCCGCGAAGACGTTCTGCTCCTGCACGAGGGTCGGCACGCCCGCAAGGCTCGCCGCGAGGAGGATGGGTCCCGCGACATAGCCGCCCGTCCCGATGGCAACATCGGGACGAAAGCCGTGCACGATGCCGCGTGCCCGCGATACGGCAAGCATGGCACGCCACGCGCGGGAGATGTTCTCCAATGAGATTTTTCGCTGAAAGCCCGCGAGGTCGACTGCAATAAAGTCAATCCCCTCGCGCGGCACGATGTCCGCCTCCAACCCGTGCGGCGTGCCGACGTAGAGGATGCGCGCGGACGGCTCACGGCGCTGAATCGCGCGGATGATTGTGAGCGCAGGGTAGATATGCCCGCCCGTTCCGCCGCCCGATACGATGATGTTCATAGCTCGTTCACAATCCTCTTGAAGTCCCGACCGCGCTCCTCATAGCCGCCGTACATGTCGAAGCTGGCACAGGCGGGCGAGAGGAGCACCGTCTGCGGCGCGGCGGCAAGCTCATGTGCAATCCGTACGGCCTCCTCCATATGGTAGCCCGCGCGGTGGATCTGCTCCGCCGCGATTCCTGCCTCGAGTGCCGCCGCAGCAAAGCGCTCCGTCGCATCGCCGACAAGGATGAGTTCATCCACGCGCGCATGCACAAGCGTCATAAACTCCGTGAGGTCGGTCAGTTTGTCGTCGCCGCCCGCAATCAGGATCATATGCCCGGCAAATGCCTCGAGCGCCTTGATTGCAGAATCCGTATTCGTCGCCTTCGAATCATTGAAGTATCTGACGCCGTCCAGCGTCCGCACAAATTCGATACGGTGCTCCACACCCTTGAACGCGCGCAGCACAGGGCGCATCTCTGCAGGCGTTACTCCTGCAAAGAACGCCATTGCCGCCGCCGCGAGCGCATTCTCGACGTTATGTCCACCCGGAATACCGAGTTCACTTGTCTCAATGAGGACATGCTCCTCGCCATCCCAGCGAATGACGATCATGCCGTCGGCGCGCACGCATGCGCCCTCTGCGAGTTCCTCACGTCGGCTGAAGAAGCATACCTGCCCATTGGCACGCTCCGCCATCCCGCGCGTATGCGGATCGTCATAGTTCAACACGAGGAAGTCCTCCGCCGTCTGCGCGGCAAAGAGCTTCTCCTTCATCGCCTGATAGACCTCCATCGAGCCGTGACGTACGATGTGGTCGGGGGTCACGTTCAGCTCCGCGACAATCGCAGCGTGAAAATGCGCAGTTGCCTCCATCTGATAGCTTGAGATCTCCGCCGCAATCGCGCCGTCTGCGGGGGTCTCCTGCGCCACATCGATAAGCGGCACGCCGATGTTGCCGCCGACGCCGACCGCAGCAAAATGCGCGCGCAGGAGCTCGCCGAGCAGCGTCGTCGTCGTGGTCTTTCCGTTCGTCCCCGTGATGGCATAGAGGGGCGCACGTGCAATCTCTCCCGCCAGCTCGACCTCGGTGGTGACGCGGATGCCGCGTTCCCGTGCGGCGGTCACGAGTGGGATGCGCTCGGGCACGGCGGGCGAGAGGACGATGAGATCCGTCCCCGCGAGCAGTTCTTCCCTTTGTGCGCCAAAGACGCAGGAGATTCCCTGCGCCCGCAAATCTTCAATATGTTTCTGCGTCAGTGCATCTTTTTCCGCATCTGCCTCGGCCTTCGCGTCCGAGAGCGTCACGCGCGCGCCCGCCGCCGCGAGGTATCGCGCCGCCGCAAAGCCGCTGATGCCCGCCCCGATGACGAGCGCAGACTGATTTTGATAGGACAATTCCCTGTGTCCCCCTTAGTATGAATTCGTATTGATTTTATATCGGTTATCACGGGTGAATAGATGTTGGGCAGCTTAGTGCGTTTCCCTAAGCGAACCCTAGTGGAGCAAGTGAGTAAAGCGTGCGGTATGCCCCGGCGGATTTCTTTCGTTCAAGCGAAGCGCGTTTAAGAAGTCCGCCGGTATTTAAGCATACAAGCACGCGATCACTTGCGCAACTAAGCGTTCGCGTGGGGAATGCACGATGCCGCCATTTAAGATATGAGTACAACAATCCACGCGAGCACCGCGCCCGCTGCGCCAACCGCCCAGAACGTATATACCACGCGTGTCTCGCTCCATCCGCCGAGCTCGAAGTGATGATGAATCGGACTCATGCGGAAGATGCGCTTGCCGCGCGTCTGGAACGATATGACCTGCAGGATCACGGACAGCGCCTCGCAGAAGAAGACGAAGCCCACGATGGGCAGAAGCATCTCCGTATGCGAGAGGATCGCGATGCCCGCGAGCGCCCCGCCGAGTGCAAGCGAACCCGTGTCGCCCATGAAGATTCTCGCCGGATGATGATTATACCACAAAAAGCCGACCGTTGCACCAATTATCGCCGCAGAGAACGTCATGAGACTGCTGTCGACAGAATACAGGAGCGCCGCATAGAAGAGCGCCGCCACGGCGACTGTCCCCGAGGCAAGACCGTCGAGCCCGTCCGTCAGATTGACTGCGTTCGACGTGCCGACGAGCACAAATACGACGAGGACGTAGTACAGTGCGCCAATGTCGAGCGTTTCGCCGAGAATCGGCATCCACACGCTCGTATCGTGTCCGAGCAGTGCGCGCCCGATGAGGATGGTAATGGCGGAGATGAGGAGCTGTCCGAGCAGCTTCTGATAGGCGCGCAGCCCGAGGTTGCGTTTCTTCACGACCTTGATATAGTCGTCCGCAAAGCCGAGCAGGAAATGCCCGAGAAAGATGAAGAGCGCGAGCAGCGTCGTCACCGTGAGCGGCGCAAAGAGCAGGGTCGCCGCAGTCACGGCGAGCACAATCATCACGCCGCCCATCGTCGGCGTGCCGCTCTTTGCCTGATGGCTCGCAGGGCCCTCCTCGCGAATGCTCTGCCCGTATTTCAGACGATGCAGAAACGGGAGAAAGTATACGCCACTGAAAAGGACAATAGCGAGCGATGTTACGACGGTCACAAGAGCGCGCAGCTGCGGAGAAAGAAAATCTACGAGATGTTCCATCAGTGCCCCGCTTCCTTGCCCGTCAAAAGTCCGATGATCTCTTCCATCTTCATCCCACGCGAGCCCTTGAAGAGAACTGTATCGCCGTCCGCAAGCAGACTTCTCAGAACGTCAGCTGCCTTCGCGTGCGTCTCCGCGTGATGCGCGTTGCATCCGGCCGCCTCCGCTTCCTCGTGCATCCATCGTGCCTGCGGCCCATAGGTCACGAGTGCCGCAAAGCCCAGTGCCGCGACCCTCCGCCCGATGTCCCGATGCGCCTCCTCGGCAGCCGAGCCGAGTTCGAGCATATCGCCAAGCACGGCAATTTTGCGCCCTGCGTAGAGAGCCGCTGTCGTCTCAATGGCGGCGCGCATGGATGAGGGGCTTGCATTGTAGGCATCGTTGATGAATGTCCATGCGCCGACCTCGTGCACCTCGTAGCGCATCTTCGTCACCATAAGCCGCTGCAGCCCCGTCTGCATCTCCTGCGGCGTGAGGCCGAGCACAAAGCCCGCCGCAAGCGCCGCAAGCACGTTGCTGACATTGTGCCTGCCCGCGAGCGGAATGCTGTAGTCGTGGCGCTCATTCGCCCACGTCACCATGAACTGTGAGCCATCAGCGGAGCAGCGCAACGCCTCGGCGCGCACCTCCGCCGCCGCAGAGATGCCATAGGTCAGGACGCGTACGCCCTCTCCTGCAAGCGGACGCATTGCGGCGACACGCGCATCGTCCGCATTGAGGATGACCGTCCCGCCCGCAGGAATCGCCTCCACGAGCTCTGCCTTCGCCTTTGCAATGTTCTCGATGGAGCCGAGCAGCTCCATATGCACTTCGCAGACATTCGTCACAATGCCGATGTTCGGCACGGCGACGGGCGCGAGCGCCGCGATCTGCCCCAGCCCGCGCATACCGATCTCCACGACGGCGGCAGTATCCTCCGCCGTGATGCCAAGCAGCGTGAGCGGCAATCCGACCTCGTTGTTGTAGTTCGCCGCCGTACGACAGACTGCGCCGCGCCCCGAGAGCACCGCCGCCGTCAGATCCTTCGTCGTCGTCTTGCCGTTCGAGCCCGTGATTGCAACGACGGGGATGTCGAACTTCATGCGCCACGCGTGGGCAATTGCCTGATATGTCACGAGCGTATCCTTTACCGTAAGGACAGCGCCCTTCACCTTTTTCAGCGCCTTCTGTACGTCTGCGGAGATCGGCTCCGCGACGAGCACAGCCGCTGCGCCCTTTGCGAGCGCATCCGCCGCGAAGTCCGCCCCGTCGAAGTTCTCACCACGCAGCGCGATAAAGAGATCTCCATCCGAAATCTTGCGCGTATCGGTCGTAATCTGCGGAATGACGGCAGTACCCGCGAGTTTCCCACTGTGCAGCTGTGCGCCCGTCGCCGCGCACATCTCGTCCCATGTCAGTCCCATATCACAGCCCCCTGATTGCTTCGCGCGCCGTCTCGCGGTCGTCGAAATGAATTGTCCCGTCCTTTAGAATCTGATAGTTCTCATGCCCCTTGCCGAGGATGACAACCGTGTCCCCCGCCTTTGCCGCGCCAATGGCATGAAAGATCGCCGTGCGCCGATCCACGAGCTTCTCGTAAGGTTTTGCACCGATCACGGGCAGAACGCCCGTCTCCACCTCATCCAGAATCGACACAGGATCCTCCGTGCGCGGATTGTCCGAGGTAAGGACGACGATGTCCGAGAGCTCCGCCGCCATGCGTCCCATGATGGGGCGCTTCGTCCGATCGCGGTCGCCGCCGCAGCCAAAGACGGCGATGATCTGCCCCGCCGTCACGGCGCGCGCCGTGCGCAGGACATTCTCCATGCCGTCCGGCGTGTGCGCATAGTCCACGATGACGGAGAAATCCTGTCCCGCGCGCACAAGCTCAAAGCGTCCCGGCACGCCCGTGAACGCACGGAGTGCCGCCGCGATATCCGCTGCGTCTATCTTCTCCGCAAGCGCCGCGCCCGTCGCTGCGAGCACATTGTAGACATTGAACAGCCCCGTGATGCCGATATGCAGCTTCACAGGTTCTGCATCCTCATGAACGAGCGTCAGCTCCATGCCGTCCTGCGCCAGATGCACATCCCGTGCCGCGAGATCAGCGGGCTGCTCCATGCCGTAGGAGATGACGGGACAGCGCGTATGCGCACGCATCGTCACGCTCGCCGCATCGTCCGCATTGAGCACGGCGGTCTTGCCCGCCTTTGTTCCCGCCTCCGACACGAGGTCAAAGAGGCGCGCCTTTGCCCGCGCGTAGTTCTCCATCGTCTTGTGATAGTCGAGATGATCCTGCGTCAGATTCGTGAACACCGCCGTGTCGAACTCGATGCCCGCAACGCGCCCCTGATCGAGCGCGTGGGAGGAGACCTCCATCACGACCGCATCCATGCCGCGTGCACGCATCTCGGAAAGCAGCTGCTGCATGACGATGACATCGGGCGTTGTATTCGCCGTGGGGAACACCTCGTCCTCCATCATGACCTGTATCGTCCCGATGAGTCCCACGCGTTTTCCCGCGTGGCGCAGGATTGCGCGCACGAGATAGCTCGTCGTGGTCTTGCCGTTCGTGCCCGTAATGCCGATGACGCGCATGCTGCGCGCGGGATAGTCATAGAAATACGGCACAATCACATCCAGTGCCGCCTGTAGATCCTGCACGTGGAGGACGCTCATGCCGTCGGGCACAACCACCGTCTCCCGCTCCGTCAAAATGGCGCGAGCTCCCGCCCGCGCCGCATTTGGTATGAAGCTGTGTGCGTCCACATGAGCGCCCGCGATACAGACAAAGAGCGCGCCCTCTCCGACGCGCCGCGAATCCCGCTCAATGCTCGTGATCTCGACGTCGCCCCCTGAGAGCCGCGCGTTCGGAATGAGTTCTGCGAGTTCCTGTAACCGCTTCATCATGCGCATCATTCCCCTTCGTGTGAAAAATACATATTCTGCGGTACCTGCATATGCAGCTGCTCCACGGCAATCGACTCGATCCGCGCGGGCGATTTCAGCTGTGCAATCTCAATCTTGAGCCGCTCGTTCTCCTGTTCGAGCTGATCCGCCTTCTGCTGCGTGTCGAGCAGGGTGTAGCCGTTCTTTGCGCCGATACCGCCGAGCAGTGTCACCACCATCGCGCCGAACGCGATGAGGAAGAAGATCGCACGCAGGCAGTTACGCAGATTCGTATTGACCTCGCGCCGTACGAGCGGCTCCTTCGGCGGCTGTATCTCAGGTGCGGGCGTCTCGGATATCTCGTATTCATAATCGTCTTCTCTATGCGCCAGCATACGCCCTCACCTCCTTTATCTCTAATATCTTATAATTTCTCTGCAGCGCGCAGCTTCGCGCTCTTTGCACGCGGATTTGCCGCGCATTCGCTGGCGCTTGCCGCACGCGCCTTGCCGATCAGCCGCACCTTCGGCGTATGCCCACAGATGCAGACCGGTGTCCTCGGCGGGCAGATGCAGCCCTGTGCGAGTTGCTTCAGCGTCTTCTTTACAATGCGATCCTCGAGCGAGTGGAATGTGATGACGGCAAGCCGTCCGCCCGTTCTGAGCATATCGACAGCATCCTTCATTGCATCTGCAAGAATCGTCAGTTCCTCGTTGACCTCGATGCGGATTGCCTGAAAGACGCGCTTCGCGGGATGTCCCCCCTGCGCGCGCACCGCCTTCGGCACAGCGCGGTCGATCACGGCAACGAGTTCGCCCGTCGTCTCGATGGGATGCTGTGCGCGCTCCTGGGCGATGAACTCCGCGATACGCTTCGCCCAGCGCTCCTCACCGAAGGTGTAGAAAATCTCCGTCAGCGCCTCCGCCGTGTACTCGTTGACAACCGTGCGTGCGCTGCGTGCAGCACGCCGATCCATACGCATATCGAGCGGCGCATCCTGCATATAGGAGAAACCGCGCTCCGCCGTATCAATCTGCGGGGACGAAATTCCCAGATCGAAGAGAATCCCATCGATGGACGAAATGCCCTCACGCCCTAGAATCGCGCACAGATTGCGGAAGTTATCGCGCACGAGCGTGACCCTGCATTTCGCACCTGCAAGGCGTTCCTGCGCGGCGGCAATCGCCAGCTCATCCTGATCGATGCCGATCAAACGCCCCTTCGGCGAGAGCTGTGCCGCAATGCGCCCCGCGTGTCCCGCGCCGCCAAGCGTGCAGTCCACATAGATGCCGTCGGGACGAATACACAGCGCCGTCAGCGCCTCCTCGGGCAGGACGCTCACATGATGAAAGTCCGTCATATCGTAATCCCGTAGCCCGCAAGCTGCGTCGAGATCTCCGTGATATTCGGGTCGACCTCACCCGCATAGCGCAGCCACTTCTCCTTGTCCCAGACCTCGATGCGCGCATCCGCGCCCGTGAGGATGACATCCTGCTTGAGCCCGATGTTCGCGTAGGCGCGCAGATTTGCGGGGACGAGAAAACGCCCCTGCTTGTCGCATTCGAGCGTGCGCGCCCCCGCGATGAAGAAGCGGGCAAAGGCGCGCGCATTCGGGTCGGCAATCGAGAGCGTGCGCAGCTTTGCCGCGAACTCATCCCATGCCGCCTGCGGGAAAAGGAAGAGACTGCCGTCCAGCCCCTTCGTGATGATAAAGGAGACGCCGAGCTCCTGACGGAAGTCGGCGGGCAGGATGACGCGGCCCTTGGCATCAATGCTGTGGGTGTATTCCCCCATGAACATTCTGCCGCACCACCCTTCGAAACTTCATCGCCACAGCGTGGCACTTTCCACCACAATTCGCCACTTTCTTTAACAGTTATAGCAAAATCCATCGTTTTTTTCAAGAAAACAGGCATTCCCTTTTCTCTGCATACAAGCAGTAAAATCTTCTCCACCCCGCGAAACAAAAGGCTGGGGCAGAGGCAATGACCTCCTCGAAAGCGCAAAAAAAGGACATATCTCCTAAGTGGAAATATGTCCCTGAAACTCTATATTCAGACGAGCTCGTGCGCAATCATATACTCTGCAATCTGGAGTGCGTTGAGCGCCGCGCCCTTGCGAATCTGGTCGCCGCAGATCCAGAAGTTCAGAGCATTGTCCGTCGACTCATCGCGGCGCAGACGGCCGATCTCGACGTCCGTCTTGCCCGAGGTGAAGAGCGGCATCGGGTACTCCTGCTCCGACGGATTGTCGCGCAGGATGACGCCGGGGAACGCCGCAAGCGCCGCACGCGCCGCATCGAGGGAGATCTCACTCTCGAATTCGACGTTGACAGACTCGGCGTGACTGCGATAGACAGGCACGCGCACTGTGGTCGCCGTGATGCGCAGACTGTCGTCCTCCATGATCTTCTTCGTCTCGTCGATCATCTTCATCTCCTCTTTCGTGTAGAGGTTGTCCATGAAAACGTCGATCTGCGGGATGAGGTTGAACGCGATCTGATAGTGCTTCGGCAGCTTGCCGACGGGCAGGATGTTCGCCTCGGCGTCCTTGCCCGCCGAGAGTGCCGCGACCTGAGCCTCGAGCTCCGCCATGCCCTCCTTGCCCGCACCCGAGACCGCCTGATAGGTGGAAACAACGATGCGGCGGATCTTCGCGAGATCATAGAGAGGCTTCAGCCCCATGACCATGATGATGGTCGAGCAGTTCGGGTTTGCAATGATGCCCTTGTGCTTCCTGATCGCCTCGGGGTTGACCTCGGGCACGACGAGCGGCACCTCGGGATCCATGCGGAACGCGCTCGAGTTGTCGATGACGACGGCACCCGCCTTGACGGCGTGGGGCGCGAACTCCTTGCTCGCCGCGCCGCCCGCAAAGAGCGCGATGTCGATGCCCGCAAAGGAATCCGCCGTTGTCTCCTCGACGGTATATTCCTTGCCCATAAATGCGATCTTCTTGCCCGCCGAGCGGCTGGACGCGAGGAGGCGCAGCTCAGAGAACGGGAATTTGCACTCTTCGATGAGGTTGAGGAACTCCTGACCGACGGCGCCCGTTGCGCCAAGGATGGCGACACGATATTTCTTCATGATGTACTCCCCTTACAGTAATTTATCCAGTCCGACGGTGAGCGATTTGAGCTCGCGCACCTTCTTTGCAGCGAGCACGACGCCCGGCATGAAGGACTCGCGGTTCAGCGAATCGTGGCGAATCGAGAGCGTCTGCCCAAGTCCGCCGAAGATGACCTCCTGATGCGCGACGTAGCCCGGCAGACGGACGCTGTGGATGTGCATGCCCTCGTAGTCCGCGCCGCGCGCGCCCGCGATCTTCTCCTCCTCGTCGGGGTGCCCCTGCGCGTGCTCTGCGCGCACCTCGGCAATCATCGCCGCCGTCTGCACCGCCGTCCCCGAGGGCGCGTCCAGCTTGTTGTCGTGGTGGAGTTCGATGATCTCGACCTCGGGCATGTACTTTGCCGCCATGCGGCTCATGAGCATCATGAGCACGGCGCCGATTGCGAAGTTCGGCGCAATGAAGGCGGGCGTATCGTTCTCGTCCGCCGCTGCCTTGATTGCAGCCTTCTGCTCCTCAGAGAGACCCGTTGTGCCAACCACAGGCGAGACCTTGTGTGCGAGCGCCGTCAGAACGTTTCCATACACTACATCGGGACGCGTGAAGTCGATCATCACATCGGGGTGCAGACGCTCGAGTGCCGCCGCAAGATCCGTCTCCACAAGAACGCCGTTCTTCGCCGTCCCCGCAAGCTCTCCCGCGTCCGCACCGCCTGTGATATCCACCGCACCGACGAGTTCCAACTCTGCATCGTCGATCACGGCTTTCAGCACCGCGCGCCCCATGCGACCTGCAGCGCCGTTTACCAAAACCTTTGTCAAGGCAATCTCCTCCCAAATTCAATATGTTGCTATTCTAGACCAGAGAATCCCAACATGTCAAGGAATACAACGCCCGCATTATGCTCACTTCGCCAGTTCCAATTTCTGCAGGATTGCATTCTGGAGAGTCTGGGAAAAATTGAGTCCGATGCGCTCTGCCTCAGCGTTCATCCAATAGGGTACAGAGAGGGTTTTCTTGACAAAGCGCTTGCTCTGTTTCTCCCGAAATGCAGGCATAAATGCCTCCACCAGCAGAAAGACCTCGTTCTTTTGCAGTTCCTCCTGCTCTGCCAAAACTCTCATCGAAGACGGTCGGGGAATCTCCTCCTCATCCTGCTCCATTCCATAGAGGTGGAGTGTAAGCGCCTCACGTGCAGCACGCACGGCATCCCCCTCGTCTTTTCCGAATGTGATGCATCCCGGCAAATCCGGAAATACAATATGAACACCATCTTCCTCATAGCTGAAAATCGCAGGATAGCGATAAATGTCTGGAAACATATTGCCCTCCTTAAGGAAGCACTGATAAATTCAGCGATTCCTAAAACTTAAGTCCCGACTGCTTTTCAATACTCTTGAGATCGCGAATTCCCATATCCTTAACGGGATGACGGACGGTCACCCTGCCCGGCTTTGTCGGATGTTTGAACTGGTGATGATCGCCGACACAATTCACTTCGAACCAGCCATCCGCCAGAAGCATACGGAGCACATCCCTCGAAGAATAGCTTTTCATCTCCCACCTCTTCATCTTATAATGTCACGTATTTTATTACGTGTCAATATGTTTTTCCTCCTCAAACCTCCCGCATATATTCAAACCTCTCGCGGTACTGACGCATGAGCGTCGGCAGAACAAAGGAGAGGGCGGCGGGGTCGTCCACGGTGGTAAGCGCGGCACGGCGCGCGAGGAGGAGGAGATCCATGTCGGCGAGCACGTCCGCTATCTTGAGATCGCCGAGTCCATGCTGCATCGCGCCGAAGAACTGCCCCGGACCACGCAGACGCAGATCCTCCTCGGCGAGACGAAAGCCGTCGCTCGTCTGCTCGATGACTTTCAGACGCTCCTGAGAGGATGCGCTCCTGCCCGCAATCAGGATGCAATAGGAGGCGTAGGAGCCGCGCCCGACGCGCCCGCGCAGCTGGTGCAGCTGTGCGAGTCCGAAGCGCTCCGCGTGCTCCACAACGAGGATGCTCGCATTCGGCACGTTCACACCGACCTCAATGACTGTAGTTGAAACGAGCAGCTTGACACGGTTCGCGTAGAAATTCGTCATGACCGCTTCCTTCTCCGCAGACTTCATGCGCCCGTGCAGCAGCCCGCATGGAATCCCGCGAAAGATGCCGTGCGCGAGCTCCTCATAGACATCCTCCGCCGAGGGCAGATCCATCTCCTCGCTCGCCTCGATGAGCGGGCAGACGACGTACGCCTGCCGTCCGCTCTCGATCTCCCTGCGCACGAACGCATAGATCTTTGCGCGCGCCGTCTCATCGCGCAGAAAGGTGCGGATGGGCTGCCGCCCCGGCGGCAGATGCTCGATGCGCGAGACATCGAGGTCTCCGTACACCGTCAGCGTCATCGTGCGCGGAATCGGCGTTGCCGTCATGACGAGTACATCGGGCGTTGCCGCGCTCTTTTTCTCGAGTGCGGCGCGCTGCGCAACGCCGAAGCGGTGCTGTTCGTCCGTCACAACCAGTCCGAGCGCGGCAAAGGCAACGTGATCCTGTATCAGCGCGTGCGTCCCGACGGCAATGTCCACCTCATGCGCGGTCAGCGCCGTATCCATCGCCGTGCGCTCCTTCTTCGTGAGCCGCCCCGAGAGGAAGCCCACGCGTACGCCGAGCGGTGTGAGCAGCGTCCGCAGGTAGTCGTAGTGCTGCCGCGCGAGAATCTCCGTCGGTGCCATCATCGCGCCCTGATGCCCGCTCTCCACGGTTTTGACAAGCGCGAGCAGTGCAATCGCCGTCTTGCCTGAGCCGACATCGCCCTGCACGAGCCGTCGCATGGGCAACGGTGACTCCATATCGCGCCGAATTTCGCCCCACACCTGCTCCTGATCGGCGGTCAATGTGAAGGGGAGAGCTGCACGTACGTGTTCGACGAGCGTGCCGTCCGCTGCGTGCGCAATGCCCTCCTGTTCCTCCGCCGTGCGCTTCTTGAGCGCAAGCAGCCCGCATTGGATGAGATAGAGCTCCTCAAAGGCGAGCCGCCGCCGTGCCGTGCGCAGCTCCTCCTCCTGCTTGGGAAAGTGGATGTGCTGAAAGGCACGCCTTCGACCAATCAGCCGATACTCCTCACGGACGCGCTGCGGCAGATTCTCTTCGATTTCGTCCATCGTCTGCGCGAGTGCGTATTCCATCATTGTGCGCAGCTGCTTCTGCGTCAGCCCCTCCGTCGCCGCATAGACGGGCAGGATGCCGAGATGCTCCCCCGCATCCTCCTCTGCGCCGAGGAGCTCGAACGACGTGATATTTGTGAGTGCGAGCTGACCGCCGCCTTTATAGGCGTACTCCGCCTTGCCTGTGAGGAGGATGCGCCGCCCCTCGCGCAGCTTCGTCTTGAGGAAACGCTGGTTGAACCAGACTGCCTGCGCGTACCCCGTCCCGTCGCCAAGTAGCGCCGTCAAAATCGTAAATCCGCGCCGCCGTCCCTGACGCTCCTGCACCTGCTGAATGACAGCGAACACGGTCGCACGCTCCCCTGCGCGCAGGCGCGCGATGGGCGTCACGCGGCTCTGATCCTCATAGGCGCGCGGATAGTAGGTCAGGAGGTCGTATACGGTCTGAATGCCGAGGCGCGCAAATGCCGCCGCCTTTTTCACACCGACGCCGCGCACCTTATTGATACTGTCCGAGAGCTTCATCGAGCCTCCTTTCCGTTTTCAAAAAAGAAGCTGCCGCAAATGCGGCAGCTTCCTCCGTGTAATGCTGTTGCTTAGAGCTGAGGACCCGCAGGAACGAGCGCCTTGCCCGCTTCGTTGCCCTCATACTTCTTGAAGTTCTTGATGAAGCGCTCCGCGAGATCACGCGCCTTCTCATCCCACTCCGTACGGCTTGCATAGGTGTCGCGCGGATCGAGAATCTTCGGATCGACGCCCGGCAGCTCCGTCGGAACCTCGAAGTCGAAATACGGGATCTTCTTCGTCGGCGCGCTGTCGATCGAACCATCCTGAATCGCGTGGATGATGCCGCGCGTGTCCTGGATCGAGATGCGCTTGCCCGTGCCGTTCCAGCCCGTGTTCACGAGATAGGCGCGCGAGCCGTGCTCCTCCATCTTGCGCACAAGCTCCTCTGCGTACTTCGTCGGATGCAGCTCGAGAAACGCCTGCCCGAAGCACGCCGAGAACGTCGGCGTCGGCTCCGTGATGCCGCGCTCCGTGCCCGCGAGCTTCGAGGTGAAGCCCGAGAGGAAGTAGTACTTCGTCTGCTCCGGCGTCAGGATCGAGACCGGCGGCAGAACGCCGAACGCATCTGCCGAGAGGAAGATGACATGCTTTGCGTGCGGGCCTGCAGACTTTTCTGCAACATGACCGAGCACGATGTTCTCAATGTGGTTGATGGGGTACGATACGCGCGTATTCTCCGTGACCGACTTGTCGGCAAAGTCCACATGACCCGCGAGGTCGACCGTGACGTTCTCGAGCAGCGCGTTGCGGCGGATCGCCTGATAGATGTCCGGCTCCGCCTCGGGGTCGAGGTTGATGACCTTTGCGTAGCAGCCGCCCTCGTAGTTGAAGACGCCCTCATCGTCCCAGCCGTGCTCATCGTCGCCGATGAGGAGGCGTGCGCTGTCGGTCGAGAGCGTGGTCTTGCCCGTGCCCGAGAGTCCGAAGAACAGCGTCGTGTTCTGCCCCTGCTTGTCCGTGTTCGCCGAGCAGTGCATAGAGGCGATGCCCTTCAGCGGGAGATAGTAGTTCATCATCGAGAAGATGCCCTTCTTCATCTCGCCGCCGTACCACGTATTGATAATGACCTGCTCACGGCTCGTGAGGTTGAACATGACCGCCGTCTCGGAGTTGAGACCGAGATCGCCAAAGTGCATGACACGCGCCTTCGCCGCATTGTAGACCACAAAGTTGGGCTTGAAGCTCTCCAGCTCCTCCGCCGTCGGACGGATGAACATATTCGTGACAAAATGCGCCTGCCAAGGCACCTCTGTGATGAAGCGGACTGCCATGCGCGTATTCACATTTGCACCGCAGAACGCATCCACGACGAAGAGGCGCTTGTTGCAGAGCTCGCGGATTGCAATCTCGCGCACGGCGTTCCACGCCTTCTGCGTCGCGCGCTTGTTGTCGTTCTTGTATTCGTCGGAGGTCCACCAGACCGTATCGTGCGAGGTCTCGTCGTCGACGATGTACTTATCCTTCGGGGAGCGACCCGTGTAGATGCCGGTCATGACGTTGACCGCATCACCCATCTCCGTGACCTGTCCGCGCTCATAGCCCTCGAGATCGGGACGCAGTTCCTCACGGAACAGCTGATTGTAGTCGGGATTGTGGACGATTTCCGTCGTGCCCGTGATGCCGTACTGTGTCAGATCAATCGTTGCCATAGTATACCTCTTTCCCCAAAAAATGGCTAAATGGAAGTGAGGCGAAAAAGACACCTCATTAACATACATATTCAACGTACTTTGTGAAAGTTCTTCACATACTCCGGAAATCCTTCTTTGTCATGAAAAAAATTTATTGTTTCCTTGTTTTTTTTATGCTTTGGCAAAAGAAAGTACTGCCGCACGCATGCCATCCTTCTCGCAGACGCCCTTGTGCAGCACGGCAGCCGTACGCAGCGCAGCGAGGCGCGCAGGGATCTCCATCCCGCTCCGCGCATGCAGACGCTCCATCTGCGCGAACTCATCCAAGCCCGCCGTATCTTCGCCGAGCGCGTGGAGCACGCTCGTGCCGAACTTGTACGGGCTTGCCGTCGAGAGCACGACCATCGGACGCACATCACCCGTCGCACGCCGATAGTCCTCCGCCGCGCGGTAGGCAACCGCCGTATGCGTATCGAGCGTATAGGCTGTGCGCTCATACACGGCGCGGATCTCCTCCTCCGTCGCCGCATCGTCTGCAAACGCCGCCCAGAAGTGCTCCTGCAATGCGGGGAGGAGGCAGATCGCATCGTATTTTCCGACCTCTGCAAGCGATTTCATCCATGCGGCAACCGTAGCCGTATCCTCCGTCAGATGATAGAGCAGACGCTCGAGGTTGCTCGAGACGAGGATGTCCATCGACGGCGACATCGTCCGGTAGAAATCGCGCTGCCGATCGTAGATCCCCGTCTGCAAAAAGTCCGTGAGCACATTGTTCGCATTCGAGGCGCAGATGAGCTTTCCGACAGGCAGCCCCATGCGCTTTGCGTAGTAACCCGCGAGGATGTTGCCGAAGTTCCCCGTCGGCACGGTGAAGTTCACGGAGTCGCCCACCTCGATTTTCCCGGCGGCAAGGAGGTCGGCGTATGCGCTGAAATAGTAGACGATCTGCGGCACGAGGCGTCCCCAGTTGATCGAGTTCGCCGAGGAGAGCTTCGTATGGAGGGCGGCAAGCTCCTTCGCCATCGCCGCATCGCCGAAGATCTCCTTCACGCCGCGCTGTGCATCGTCGAAATTGCCGCGCACCGCCACGACGGAGACATTCGCGCCCTCCTGCGTCACCATCTGGAGGCGCTGCACTGGGCTGACGCCGCCATCTGGATAGAACACCATGATGCGGATGCCCTCGGCATCCGCAAAGCCCTCGAGCGCCGCCTTGCCCGTATCGCCCGAGGTTGCAACGAGGATGAGGATTGTGTCCTTCTCCCCCGTCTTTGCGCGCGCCGTACTCATCAGCTGTGGCAGGAGCTGCAGCGCCATGTCCTTGAACGCGCTCGTCGGGCCGTGCCACAGCTCGAGCACCTCGAGTTCCCCGACTGTCCGCACGGGCGCGCGCCGCATATCGTCAAATGTATGCCCGTAGGCGCGGCTGACGCAGCCCTTCAGTTCCTCCTCCGTATAGTCCGTCAGATAGAGGCGAAGGATGCGCACGGCGCGCTCCTCATACGAGAGATCGCGGAGTGCCTCGATCTCGGAGAGCGTCATCTGTGGGAACGAGGCGGGCACGAAGAGCCCTCCGTCAGAGGCAAGCCCCTGCAGGATCGCCTCCGCCGAGGAGACGCGTTCCTTTGCCCCACGCGTGCTGAAATAATCCATTGTATACATCCTTTCGCGCTTTATCTGTGCTATACTGAGATGATTGAATTATACCATTTCAATGGAAGAAAAAGCAAATACAAGGAGCCATATCATGAAAATTGCACTGATTTCAATGGAGGTCGCCCCCGGACGCCCCGATCTGAACGCCGCATCCATGCGTGCAAAAATAGCAGAAGCAAAGTCGGCGCACGCCGATCTTGCCCTCTTCCCCGCACTCAGCCTCTCGGGGCTCTTCCTCGGCGGCGTATGGAAGCAGGCCGCATTCCTGCGCGACCTCGCGGACTACGCTGAGGAGATTGCCGCCGCTGCTGACGGCATCACCGTCGTCTTTGGAAACGCCGCGCAGACGGACAGCTGCACGGGCGTGCGCCGCACGCTGATGGAGGCACGGGACGGCGTGCTGCACGAAGTGGCACACAGTCCTCTCCACGGGGCGGCTACGCATTTCTCACCGCTCCTCTATGAGTTGCCAAACGAGAACATCATCCTCGCCGCCGACGCAAGTCCCTTCCCGATTTGCTTTGGTGCACAGACGCTTGCCGAAATGGCGCGAACGAAACGCAAGAGCATCTTCTACATCAATACGCTCGGCCTTCAGGACAAGGGCAAGACCGTCTACGCCTTCCCGGGCAGAGCCTACGCATACAATGCGGACGGTGCGCGCGTCCTTATGTCGCCCGCCTACACGGAGGGGATGACCGTCGTCGATACAGAGTCAATGCCCGCTCCGCTCACAGCGGCGAAGGAATCCCCCATTGCGCCGAAGTACCGCATGCTGCACTACGCCGTGCAAAAATTCCTCGAGCGCATCCATATGGAGCGCGTTGTCATCGGCATCTCGGGCGGTATCGACTCCGCCGTTGCCGCCGCGCTCTACGTCGATGCCATCGGCGCAGACAAAGTGTTGCTCGTCAACATGCCGAGTCAGTTCAACTCCGCAACGACGAAGGGGCTTGCGGCGCAGCTTGCGGAGAATCTCGGCTGCCGTCACATGATCGTCCCGATCGAGGAGAGCGTTGCGCATACCGTGCAGCAGCTCACCGATGTTCCCATCATGGGCGCGGCGGCGCGCGAGGGCGAGCACCTCACAATCTCCTCATTTGTCCGCGAAAATATGCAGGCGCGTGACCGTAGCGGACGCGTCCTCTCCGCCGTCGCAGCTGCGTGGGGCGCAGGCTTTACCTGCAATGCGAACAAGGCGGAGTCCACCGTCGGCTATGCGACCCTCTACGGCGATCAGGCGGGCTTCCTCTCCGCGCTTGCCGACCTCTGGAAGCACGAAGTGTATGCACTCGCACGCTATCTGAACACGGAGATCTACAAGTGCGAGGTCGTGCCGCAGGGCATCATCGACATCGTACCGAGCGCGGAACTGTCCGATGCACAGAACGTCGACGAGGGCAAGGGCGACCCCATCCGCTACCTCTACCACGACTATCTCTTCCGCGCCTTTGCAGAAAACAATGAAACGCCCGAGGAAATTCTCGCACACTATGCGGACGGCAACCTCGAGGTGTATATCGGCTGCGCGGCGGGACTTGTCGCGGATTATTTCCCGACGGCGGAGGAATTTATCGCCGACCTCGAACGCTGGTGGGGGCTCTATACGGGCATGGCAGTCGCAAAGCGCATCCAGTCGCCGCCCCTGCTGTCCGTCAGCGGACGTGCCTACGGCAGCGACCATCCCGAGTCCCAGATCGGCGCGTACGAAACGATTCGCTATCGCGCGCTGAAAGAAAAACTGCTCCAAAAATAAATATTGACAGTACCTCTATGGGGTGTTGTACGAAGTCGGTTTGACTCGTTCAACACCCTTTGTTTTGTCAAGACGCTCAAAGCGCCCCTTCCACCGCTCCGCGGTTCCCCTCCCCCGTGCCGACGGGGGAGGCTTTGCATTACGGCATATTAGCTTCCCCCGTCGAAACGGGGGAAGTGGCACGCCGCAGGCGTGACGATAGGGACGCCCCTATATCTTCAGTATTGAGAAATTTTCTCATTTACAAGATGTAATTTTTGTGTTATTCTCAATACAAATGAAAGGACGGTGTCTCTATGAACATCCGAAAGAATTATCCACGAACGCTGCTGCTCACCCTTGTACTCGCTCTCGCGGCACTTCTTGCCGTCGGCTGCGGCGGGGGCGGAGGCAGCAGTGACAAGGCTGCCGATACGAAGAAGACAGTCACGGTCACAACCTCGTTCCTGCAGGATATGACGAAGCAGCTCGCGGGCGACTATGTGAACATCGAGCTGATCATCCCCGCAGGTGAGGATCCTCATCTCTACGTCGCGCAGCCAGCCGACCTTGAGAAGATCAAGAAGGCGGATCTCCTCCTCTACCACGGTCTGCACTTCGAGGGCAAGATGGCAGAGGTGCTTGAGAAGAAGGGCGTCGCGGTCACGAAGAACTTTGCGGACGCAAACATCAACTATATGGAGGAGGACGGCAAGAAGATTGTCGACCCGCATTTCTGGTTCGATGTCGCGCTCTACAAGCAGGCAACGGAAGCGGCGGCAGCCGAACTCATTAAGCTTGTTCCCGCACACGAGAAGGAGATTCAAGAGAATCTGAAGAAGTATCTCGCAGACCTCGACGCGCTCGATGCGGAGATCACACAGAAGATCGCACAGATTCCCGAGGGTCAGCGCAACCTCGTGACACCGCATGATGCATTCAACTATTTCTCGCATCGCTATCATGTCAACGTCATTGCACCGCAGGGTGTCAGCACGGACTCCGAAGTCGCAAATGCGGATATTGAAAAGACAGCAAACTACATCGTCGAGCACAAGGTCAAGGCAGTGTTCGCCGAGAGCACGACAAATCCCGAGCGCATGAAGAAGCTGCAGGAGGTCTGCAAGACGAAGGGCTTCGATGTGGAGATCGTCGGCGGCGAGGGCAGCGAGCTCTTCTCCGACTCGCTCGCGCCCGTGGGACAGAAGGGCGATACCTACATCACGATGTACCGCAGCAATGTCGACCTGATTGTTTCGCATTTGAAGTAAATTGATTGATTATGCCGCAATCCAAAGCCTCCCCCGTCGAAACGGGGGAGGGGGACCGCGAGCGGTCAACGTCCACCAATCACACGTCGCTAACGCTCGTGTTCTTGGGACGTTTTCGCATACGACCTGTTTCCCAATCAGCTGCGCCCTATGGGCTTGCTTCTTGGACAGGTCAGCAAGCGGTGGAAGGGGCGCCATTTTCTACAGGGAAGTGATATTCAATGAAAGAGGAAAGCGTCATACACGTCGAAGACCTCACAATGGCATACCGCGATACCCCCGTGCTCTGGGACATCGACCTCGATGTGCCGGAGTGCGTACGCTGTGCGATCGTAGGACCGAACGGCGCGGGCAAGTCCACCCTGCTGCGGGGCATCCTCGGGCTACTAAAGCCCGTCTCGGGCGCAGTGCGTCTCTGGGGCAAGGCACTCTCCGCCGTGCACAAACAGATCGCCTATGTGCCGCAACGCGGCTCGGTACACTGGGACTTCCCGACGACGGTCTTCGATGTCGTACTCATGGGACGCTATGCCCATCTGGGACTTGTGCGCCGCCCCGGCAAGGAGGATCGTGCGCTGGCGATGGACGCGCTCGATAAAATGAAGATGGCAGACTTCGCCAACCGTCAGATCTCGGAGCTGTCGGGCGGGCAGAAGCAGCGCGTCTTCATCGCACGCGCACTCGCGCAGGACGCACAGCTCTACATCATGGACGAGCCGCTTGCCGGTGTGGACGAAACGACGGAGCGCATCATCATGGATAAGTTCATGGATTTACAAAAAGAAAAGCGCACCGTCATCGCCGTCCACCACGATCTCAGCACGCTCGATGCCTATTTCGACTATCTCGTCGTGCTGAACCGCACGGTAAAGGCATCGGACTATCTCGCAGATATCGACAAGGAGGCGGCACTCGCGCGCGCCTACCGCATGAAGGAGTGAGCGATGGACATTCTGACGAACTACACCTTTCAGATCGTCGCGCTCGGCAGCGTCATCCTCGCCGTCACGGCGGGTCCCGTCGGCGCATTCAGCGTCTACAAGGGACAGAGCCTCATCGGCGACGCCATCGGACACTCGACCTTCCCCGGCATCATCCTCGCCTATATGGCATTTGCGACGCGCAGCCCCGTTGTGCTCCTCATGGGCGCAATCGCGGCGGGTGCGGCAAGCTACGCCCTCATCCAGCTCGCGCACAGAGACAAACGTCTCGGACTGGATGCGAATCTCGCGATCTTCCTCTCGGGCTTCTTCGGTCTCGGCATGGCGCTCAAGAGTTTCATCCAGGGGAATCCCGACTATGCGGGCGCGTCACAGGCGGGGCTCGGCACGTACATCTTCGGACAGGCGGCATATATGCTTGAGGCGGATGTCCTGCTGATCGCCGTCGTGTCTACCCTCGTGCTCACGCTCCTGCTGCTCTTTTACAAGGAGCTGAAACTCTTCGTCTTTGACGCGGAGTACGCGGAGGTTGTCGGACTGCCCTGCCGCCTCCTGCACGTCCTGCTGCTCGTCATGACGATTGCCGTCATCGGCATTGGGATAAAAGCCGTGGGCGCAATCCTCATCAGCTCCTTTCTCATCATCCCCTGCGTCGCGGCAAATCAGTGGTCGAACAACTTCGCGCGCGTCCTGCTTCTGAGCAGTCTCATCGGTGCTGTCTCGGCGCTTGTCGGCACTTACATCAGCACGCTTGAGCAGGGCATGTCGACAGGGCCGTCCATCATCCTTGTCGCCTCGCTGATCGCCTTTTTTTCCATTGTTTTCGGGACGAAGGGCATCCTCGGCAGAGTGTTGAAACGGAGGAGCACACATGGATGACGCACTGCTCGTACTCCTGCTGACGGCGGCGGCATGCGCGCCGCTCGGCGTCTTTCTGATCCTGCGCCGCCTCTCCATGATGGCGGACGCAATCAGTCACACGGTGCTGCTCGGCATCGTGCTCGCCTTCTTCCTCACACATGATCTCGGTTCACCGTGGCTGCTCTTCGGTGCGGCACTCATGGGTGTTGTCACGGTGTCGCTTGTCGAGCTCCTCGGCAAAACGAACCTCGTTAAATACGACGATGCCATCGGCGTCATCTTCCCGCTGCTCTTTGCGCTCGCCGTCATCCTCATCAGCAAATATGCGGGCAACGCCCATCTCGACACGGACATGGTGCTCATGGGCGAGGTCATCTATGCGGGGCTGAACACGGTGGAGATTGGCGGCGTGGAGATTCCCGCTGCCGCGCTCAAGATGGGAGGGCTCGCCCTCCTGATTGCAGCGTTTATCACCGTATTCTACAAGGAGCTCAAGGTCTCTACCTTTGACGGCGAATACGCACGGCTCATCGGTGTGCCGACGGGCATCCTCTTCTACACCTTTATGTCGCTCACCTCGCTCACGACGGTTGCGGCATTCGATGCGGTCGGTGCGATTCTCGTCATCTCGTTTTTCATCGCTCCCGGTGCGACCGCTCTGCTCTTTACAAAGCACCTGTCGCATACGCTCCTCCTCGCCCTCCTCGTCAGCATGGTGAACTCCGCGCTCGGCTACGCGCTTGCCGTGCATATGAATGCCTCGATTGCGGGTCTGTGTGCCGTCATGAATATGCTTGTCTACCTGCTTGCCCTGCTCATGGGGCCAAAGGGGGCTGTCACGACATACATCCGCCGCAAAAGAAGTATGCGGCAGATGCAGCGCGACCTCTTCCTGCTCCACATCGGCAGACACACGGCAGAACGCGTTGAGAGTGCGGAGAACCACGCGGACGAGATCGGCGACCATCTGAAATGGGACGAGAACAAGGTGCGCCGCGTCAGCCGCGAGCTCATCGATCAGCACCTCCTCCATCGCGAGGGCAGCTACTATCTGCTGACCGAGGCGGGCGCGGCGGCATATACGGCGCTCTGCAAGAGATACTATATCTGAGGAACAAAAACTGCTGCACAAAGATCCCTTTATGCAGCAGCCATGATCTCACATGCAGTTATTTTTGCAGCAGAACGAGATAGCGTCCCCGTTCATCTTCCGGGATATGTAGCACCTCCATTGCACGCTCCGCCGAGAGCGAGAGATCGCTCATCAAATGCCGCAGACTTTGCAGTATTGCCTGCTCCGCGCCCTCCGCTCTGCCCTCCGCTCTGCCCTCGGCTCTGCCCTCGGCGCGACCTGCCGCACGTTCGCCGCGCATATCACTCAGATAGTCGCGCAGAGCTTTCTCACGCTGCTCGTACTGCCAGCGCTCCACATCGCTCTGCATGAAGACATGTTCCGCCTGTATCGCCTCGCGGATCGCTGCCTCACTCATCGCTAGTTCCTCCGTTTCCTTTTCGTTTAGTTTATTCGAAAAATATGCAAGCCATTTCTCGAGTCGCTTCATCTCTTTGACGGACTTAACTTCAAACTTTGGGATCTCCAAAAAATGCAGTTCCAGATCATCCGTCAGACGGTGTCCGCTCGTGATGTCATAGAATCCGTACATATGATGTGGGCTCTCCTGCGGCAGCAACTTAAAATTCAGCAGATTGATCGTGATGGAGCGGCGCAGATTCTGATACTCCTCCCCCTTATGCAAGGTCTGGTACATCCGCGCCCAATAATAGAGCGTCCGCTTCTGCATGTTGTGATGATTCATCAACTGGACTTCGATGTTGATCTGGCTTCCGTCACTCACAATGCCGTATATGTCGAGCCGCGAGAGCTTGCCCTCATCAAAATCAGGATCCAATTCTCGGTCAGCAAAGGTGATATCCGTGAGCTCATCCTGCCCCTCTCGTCCCAGAATCGCGTTGAGGAAGCTCAGCGTAATGCGCTTGCGCTCCTCTTTTCCAAAGATAAATTTGAAGAGATAATCGTTTAATGGATTGTATCTTTGCCGGCTCGTCATACATATCCCTCCCACGTGATCGGTTGTGCTTTCCTCTATTCTATCGCTTTTTAGCTTTTGAGACAAGGAGCAGACTGTTTCTTCGGGGGACTTTCTGCAACAAAAAGAAGCGGTCGCACGGCGCGACCGCTTCTTTTTCGTCAAGACAAAACGTGATTACGTGAAGGAAACAGTCTCCTCTGCCTCGGTCTCATCGGGGTAAACCGGCGCGACAGAGACATTGGTCGCTGCGCTCACCGCCTCATCGAGGGTATCCGTGGCGGTGTTGTCCTGTGCTGCCTTTGCCTCCTGCACGGGTGCATAGGCGTTCAGCACGCTCTCAACGAGGGCGACCTTCTCACCGTCGGAGAGCGTTGCCGCATTCGCGATTTCCTGCACAATGCCAACAACGACACCTGCGGTCTGACGGCGCGACGTACCGACCTTCTCATTGAGCTGCGTAACGGTCTTCGTAAGTGCCTCAACACGCTTTTCCTGCGTTTCCTCGGTGAGTGCCGACTGTGCCTTTGCCGCCCCCTCGTCGACATTATCCTGATCGCTCTCAGAAAGCGTCGGAGCTTCGGGATTTACGGGCGGTGCGGGCGGGACGGGTTTGTCCGCTCCCTGCTCTATAAACTCCGTGGACTCCGTACCCGCGAGCTTCACATGGGAGGACGCATCACGCAGCAGAGATGCGGTCGAGCCGTCCGTGCGAGTGACGATGGGAGCAGGATTGACATTGAGTGCCGACGTTGCCGTCATCACACTCCCGTTCCAGACACCGACCTTGCCCGCGCCAAGCGCAAGGGCATTCGTAGCAATCTTCGAATTCCAAAGACCAAGCTCGTTGTCCCTCGTAACGGTTACTTTGACTTCCCGGTCTCCCGTTCCCGAATAAACGCGGTCAAACGATGATCCTGCATAAAGTTCCGTCCACGAATTTGCCCCAAGATTGCTGTCCTCAATGGTCACCTTGCCGCCAAAGATTCTTGTCCCGTCGTATTCTGCATCTGAGGGGCGCGTCACCATGACATTCTTCAGATGAACGATGTTGTTCACGCCTGCTGTCTTATATTCATGTCCGCGATTGCCGACGTCCGTGTCGCCATCGCCCTGATCCTGCTTGAACGCATAGAGATTAAACGCGCCTGTTGCGATTGTGCTGTTCTTGAGGCTGACACTGCCGCCCTCCGCATAGAATTCGCGCTTCGTACGAACGTCCAGCCCATCCGCCTGCAGTGTATTCGCAGCACTTGTCTCGCTTTTCTCCCAATAGTCCTGCCACCGCGGCACAGTCTGGTCGTAGTCGGACTTGCTGAATGCGCTCAGCGAGAACTCCGTCCTCATTCCGTACAGCTTGGCGCGGTCTACGTTGACAGTATGCCCGGTAATACCGAACGATGCTTTCCCCTCTGTTGCATGCTTCACCGTGCCGTGGAAGTCGACATGATTCCCCTGCACACCGCGATAGGTACGCAGTTCATCCCCATGATCATTGCCGTGCTTCCTCATAAAGCGGTTGCCCGCAATCATCAGCACCTCCGCCTCATTGGTCGCATTGCTCTTCATCTCAATCGTTGCATTATCTGCGACGCTGATTTTGCCGCCGTAGATCGTGCCCTGATTCGTCGTTAGCATGCTGTTTGCGATATTGATGGTGCGGTCGGGCGCACTTTTATCATCCATCACTGCGCCATTCCCGGTTGATCGATAGCTCGCGACAGCTTCCATCCCGAGCCGGTAGACCTCAATAGTACTGTTCTTGATGTCAATGACGCCGCCGCCAAGCTGCAAGGACTTGCCCTCTGCCGTGACACCATCCAAGGAGACTCTATTTGCTGCCGTCACGTCCGCAGTCTTGGCATCATCAGCGTCACGCTCATCCGCATTGAACTTCGATGCAGCGTAGATGTTTGTCTCCGCTTCCTCACCGAGGAACTTCGCCCCTGTCGCCGAGACCGTCGCGCCGCCGATCTCGACCTCCCTGCGATTGCCGTCAAGCATATTGACCGTGCCGTTAAAGACGACATCGTTGCCCGCATTGTGGACGAGTTCCTCGGTGAGATCCTCGCCGTCCTTCAGTGTCCATGCCGCTGAGTTCGCCGCCTTGATCTGGAGCATCGGCTCATTCGTTCCGCCAACAACCCCCATATTGAAAACGACACCGTCTGCAACGCTCACCTTGCCGCCGAAGATATCGAGTTGGTTACTGACGTTGAACTTCGCGTTCCCATCAATGGTAATAGGAGCCTCACCATTTTGCCGTAGGACGCGCTCCATGTTGTTCGCCTTGACAATGCCGAGTGCGGAGAGTGTCAGATCCTGCACGTTCAGCACGGCATTACCGCCGACGTGGATGCCGTTCGGGTTGACGAGCACGAGATCTCCGCCGCCCGTCTGGTTCAACGTGCCGAGGATTTCGGAGATCTGTGATCCTGTCACATTGTTGACGAGGGTCTTGTCACTCGCGATGTTGAAAGTCAGCGTCTCACCATTTGCGATATTGAACGTCTGCCAGTTGATCTGACCGTTGTTCGTCGCCGTGATGGTTGCATTATTCGCAACACTGTCCCATGTACCGTCGCTGAGTGCAATGCCGGGGTTGCCGCCCACGACTTCGCCGCCCGTCGGCATGGCGAGTGCAGAGCTCGTGAGTGCCAGCGTAATGAGTGCCGCGAGGCTGCCGCGGCGCATTTTCTTTTTGAAATTCATTCCGTTCCTTCCTTTCCTATCCTTAGAAGCTCACGCTTGCCATCAGGTTCCAATGATGGCTGTTCTGCTTGTTGAGGTTCACCTTGTCCGCATCACGCAGAACCCGCGCATAGTCGAGGGAGAGCGAGAACCGATCATCCGCATAGCGCACGCCGAGCCCCGCACTCGCGATGCTGTCGCTGCCAAAGATCACATTGCGGTTCTTGTCGTTGCGGTTGTTCGAAAGATGTGCGTAGTCCGTGAACGCGAGGAGGCGCTTATGCTTTGCAATCTCGGGGCTGTAGATCTCAAGGCTGCCCACGAACCCCTTGTCCGCACCGATCGCACGCTCATCGAATCCGCGCACGCTCATCTGTCCGCCCGCACCGATCTGCTCGGCAGGGACGACATGATCCTTCGTGTACTGTGCGCTTAGGCGTACGGCTCCGATCCAGTCGCTCTGTGTACGCACCTGATAGTTCGCTCCTGCCCGCAGGAGTGTGAACTGGCTGTCCGCGCCCGGCGTGACTTTCTCATAGGATGCCCCGTCTCCGCTCACGTTCGCCGCAAGTCCGACGTTGTAGGAGAGGACGCTGTTCGCCTTGCGCTGGCTGTGCAGGTAGGTGACGGAAGCGAGCATGACGCTATAGTCCGTCTTGTTGTTGAACCTGCGCCCGATAAAGTTATAGCTAAAATCACTCTCCGTACGGCGGTAACCGATACCGAAATCAAGGATGTCCTTGTTCCGCGAGGTGTAGGAGAGGAATCGCTGATAGTGCAGGTCGGCGTTCGTACTCTTGCCGCCGATGTTCACGTCAAAGAGGCTGCCTGCGCCCGTGTCATAGTTGTCAATGTTTGTGCGGCCGTGGCTGACGCTGACGGATACGGCACCATTCCACTCAGGCATGAGCTTCCGATAGGAGAGTGCACCGACCTTCACATCGCCGAAATGTCCCGGAGAGGTGACGAATGCCGCACCAAATGTATCTGCGTGTCCCGAGATGTTCGTATTGAGGTAGGTGAGTGCGGTGCGCCAGTCGCCCGTGTAGTCCGTCCCTGTGTTGCTGACCGAGAGGCGGACATAGTCGCTCTTTTTCTCCTCCACCTTGACCGTGACGCGGTATGCACCCGCGCCTGCCGGCGTGATCTCCGTCGCGAGGAGGATGCCGCCTGTGTCGTTGACGCTCTGGATCTCCTGTGAGAGCTTACGGATGTTCACGGTGTCGCGCGAGAGCTCGGGCAGCAGAGCACGAATGGTCGCCTCGCTCGCCTCTCCCGCCCCCTGAACGATGACGGCGCTTACGCGCACGTTCATGTTCTTCATGTCCATGGACTTTGCGTTCTTCTCTGCCGCGTCGCGGACATCACGCTCAGAGCGGTCAATCGCACGTGCCGCACTGCTACGGTCACTGTCCATCGGTGCTGCCGCAGCCTGCCCAGCCGCGATCAGGCTTCCCCCCGCAAGGAGTGCCGCCGCCAGAAGTCTTGCCTCTCGTTTCTTCATGCGCTCTATCATCCTTTCGGAAGCACGCCGCCCCGCACCGTATCCACACAGCTGCAAGGTCGTCGTACTTCATTTCACTTTGTCGTGAACGTCCCTGCCCACGACACATTATTTTAGCACACGCTAAGTAATGGCCAATCAAGTTATCCACAGTTTAACGTGTGTTAAAATTATACCACGTTCCACCCCCCGTCTAGACTTTTGTCCTGGAAATTTTATTATTTTTAAAAACCAAAAAGACTGTCGCACGAAGTCATTTGACTCATGCAACAGTCTCCATAATCTTATATGCAGTTATTTTCCAGCCGAGCGAGATAGCGCTCCCGCTCGGCTGCAGGGATATGCAGCACATCCATTGCGCGCTCCGGCGAGAGAGAAAGCTCCTCCATCAGATGCCGCAGGCTTTGCAGCATCGCCTGCTCCGCGCCCTCAGCACGCCCCTCAGCACGCCCCTCCGCGAGCCCCGTCCGCCTTGCATGCCTCATTCCGCTGATGTAGTCGCGCAGTGCTTTTTCACGCTGCTCATACTGCCAGCGCTCGACCTCACTCTGCATAAAAACATGTTCCGCTTGAATTGCCTCGTTGATTGCGGCCTCACTCATCGCTAGTTCCTCCGTTTCCTTTTCGTTTAGCTGGTTCGAGAAATATGCCATCCACTTTTCGAGCCGTTTCATTTCCTTGACGGATTTTACCTGAAACTTCGGGATCTCAAGAAAGTGAATCTCCAAGTCCTCCGTCAGCCGATGTCCGCTCGCAATATCGTACAGTCCGTACACATTATGGGGACACTCCTGCGGCAACAGACGAAAGTTCAGCAGATTGATCGTAATCGAGGGCGTCAGATTTTCATATTCCTCCCCTTTGCGGAGCGACTGATACATCCGTGCCCAGTAGTAGAGCGTACGCTTCTGCATATCCCCGTAATTCACGAGCTGAACTTCGATGTTGATCTTGCTGCCGTCGCTTGCAATCCCATAGACATCCAGCCGCGACTGTTTGCCATCATCAAAATTGGGATCAAGTTCACGATCAACGAATGTGATGTCCGTGAGTTCGTCCCGTCCCTCGCGCCCCAGCACCGCATTGAGGAAACTGAGTGTAATGCGCTTGCGTTCCTCTTTTCCAAAGACAAATTTGAACAGATAATCATTGAGCGGATTGTAGTCTTGTCGATTCATCGCACCTGTCCTCCCTCATGCGTCGGATTTGCTTTCCTCTATTCTATCGCTTTTTAGCTTCTGAGACAAGAAGCAAGCGTCTTTTCCACACACAAAAAGACTGTCGCACGAAGTCATTTGACTCGTACAACAGTCTCTGCATTATGCATTTGTCAGCGTATAAAGTAGGCGACGCCGGACTCAAAGATCATCTGGTTCATATCGCCGGGCACATTCCTGCCGATGTTCTCGCCGATGCGCTCCGCGTGCGCCATGCGCCCGTAGATGCGCCCGTCGGGACTCGTGATGCCCTCGATGGCGTTCACCGAGCCGTTCGGATTGTACGGCTGCTCGAGGGTCGGCTCGCCCTTCTCATTGACATACTGGGTTGCAATCTGCCCACGGATGCGCATATTCGCAACCGTCTTCGCATCCGCGTAGAACCGTCCCTCACCGTGCGAGACGGCAATCGTATGCGTGTCGCCGACGTTCACACCTGCAAGCCACGGCGAGAGATTCGACGCAACGCGCACGCGCACGGTCTGCGAGACGTGGCGCCCAATGTTGTTGTAGGTGAGTGTCGGCGAACTCTCATTCAGATCCATGATCTTCCCATACGGCAGAAGCCCAAGCTTCAGGAGTGCCTGGAACCCGTTGCAGATGCCGAGGATGAGCCCGTCCTGATCGCGCAGGAGACGCCGAACCGCCTCGGCAAGCGCGGGCGCGCGGAACATCGCCGCAATGAATTTGCCCGTGCCGTCCGGCTCGTCGCCGCCGCTGAATCCGCCCGGCAGCATGAGGATCTGAGACTGACGCAGCGCCACCGCCAGCTCCGCGACGGTCTCCTCAACCGCCTTCGGCGTGAGGTTGCGAACGACAAAGATATTCGGAATCGCACCCACGCGCTCCCATGCGCGCGCCGAGTCATACTCGCAGTTCGTCCCCGGGAATACGGGGATGCAGACGCGCGGCTTTGCAATCTTTGCCGCACTGCCGACGCGTTTGCCCTGCGTATAGGGCGCATAGGTTGGACGGTCAATCTGCCGCACGACCTGCGGCACCGTCGTCGGGAAAATCTTTTCAAGAGGCTCCGTAAACGCATCCTTTACATCAGAGAGCACAATCGTGTCGATCTCCGTGATGATGCTCGGCACATCGCGCGTCTTTCCAATCTCAACAGCACCCGTACCCGCGAGGTTCGACGCGGTATCGAACGAGGACGCGACCTCGAGCAGAATTGTCCCGTAGAGCGGCTTGAAGAGATCGTCCTGCGGGATGAAGGTCGTGAACTTAAAGCCCAGATTGTTGCCCATGCACATCTTCGAGATCGCCGCCGCAATGCCGCCGCGTCCGACGCTCATGGCAGAGAAGATTTTCTTCTCCTGCACGAGCTGATGCACCTTTGCAAAGTTCGTATTGAGGCGTGAGAATACCGGAAGATCCTGTGCATCGTGCGGAACAGGCACCATGATGACCTTGTTGTTCGGGTACTTAAACTCGGGCGAAAGCGCCTCATTTGCGCGCATGGTCGCAACGGCAAATGCGACGAGGGTCGGCGGCACGTTCAGATTCTCAAACGTGCCCGACATGGAATCCTTGCCGCCAATCGCGGGAATCCCCAGCTCATGCTGTGCGCGCAGTGCGCCGAGGAGCGCCGCAAACGGCTTGCCCCATTTCTTCGGATCGGTGCCGAGACGCTCGAAATACTCCTGCAGAGTCAGACGCACCTTTGCCGCCTCTCCGCCCGCAGCGACGATCTTTGCCACTGCCTCAACGACTGCGTAGAGTGCTCCGTGGAACGGGCTCCACGTTGAAAGATCGGGGTCAAAGCCAAATGCCATCGCAGATGCTGTATTCGTCGTCCCATGACGCACGGGCAGTTTCGCAACCATCGCCTCCGAGGGCGTCAGCTGGAACTTGCCGCCGAACGGCATGAGCACGGATGCCGCGCCAACGGTTGAATCAAAGCGCTCCCCGAGTCCCTTCTGACTGCACACGTTGAGGTCGGAGAGGTTCGCAATCCACATATCCTCAAGTGCTCGTCCGACATTCTTCACTGCAGGCGGAATCTGCTGCAGATAGGCATTCTTGTCGTTCGGCGATTCTACAACGACGCGGACGTGCTGACGCACGCCATTCGTTGCGAGGAAGCTGCGCGCGATCCGCACGATCTCCTTGCCGCGCCACTTCATGATGAGGCGCGGTTCTGAGGTCACGACCGCGACCTCAGTCGCCTCGATATTCTCAACATCTGCATGGCGCAGAAATGCCTGAACATCCTTCGGCGCAAGCACCACCGCCATGCGCTCCTGCGACTCGGAGATCGCAAGCTCCGTGCCATCGAGCCCCTCGTATTTCTTCGGCACAGCATCGAGGTTGATCGTCAACCCGTCCGCAAGTTCGCCGATTGCAACGGCGACGCCGCCCGCGCCGAAGTCATTGCAGCGCTTGATCATGTGGCTGACTTCGGGGCTGCGGAAGAGTCGCTGAATCTTGCGCTCCGTCGGCGGGTTGCCCTTCTGCACCTCGGCACCCGAAGTCGTAAGCGACGACTCCGTATGCTGCTTGGAGGAGCCAGTCGCACCGCCAATGCCATCACGCCCCGTGCGTCCGCCGAGAAGGACGATGACATCTCCCGGCACAGGGCGCTCGCGCACGACCTGAGATGCGGGAGCCGCGCCGATCACCGCACCGATCTCCATGCGCTTTGCAAGATACCCTTTATGGTAGATTTCACGCACCTGCCCCGTCGCAAGCCCGATCTGGTTGCCGTAGGAACTGTAGCCCTCTGCCGCGCCAAGCGTGATTTTCTTCTGCGGGAGCTTACCCGGCAGCGTGTCCTCAATCGGTGTGCGCGGATCGGACGCTCCCGTCACGCGCATCGCCTGATAGACGTAGGAACGCCCCGAGAGCGGATCGCGGATTGCGCCGCCGAGACAGGTCGCCGCGCCGCCGAACGGCTCGATCTCCGTCGGGTGGTTGTGTGTCTCATTCTTGAACATGAGGAGCCAGTCCTCATCCTTCCCATCCACATCGACAGTCACGCGGATGCTGCACGCATTGATCTCCTCGGATTCGTCGAGATCCTTCAGCTTGCCCTCCGCGCGTAGCGCTTTCATGCCGATGACGGCGATGTCCATCAGGGTCATATCCCGCTTGTCGCCCTTGTAGAGTGCTTTGCGGTCATCCGTATAGCGCTGATAGGTCTCGATGATCGGCAGGGAGAAGGCCCCGTTCTCGATGTTCACGGCGTCAATCGCCGTGGTAAACGTCGTGTGGCGGCAGTGATCCGACCAGTAGGTGTCGATCACGCGCAGCTCCGTGATCGTCGGAGGACGGTGCTCCGTATCGCGGAAATACTGCTGAACGAATTCGAGATCCGCCTCACTCATCGCAAAGCCGTGCTCTTTGTGAAAACGCTCGAGCTCACTGCGCGAGAGCCGGGTGAACTGCGCGAGGACCTCCACGTCCGGCGGCAGCACAATCCGACTCTCGAGCGTCGCCGGCGTTGCAAGCGAGGCCTCTCGGCTCTCTACTTTATTGATCAGATAGGCTTTGATCTTCTCATAGACACGATCATCGAGCTTTCCGA